>NZ_JBHZCY010000013.1:0-122575 GCF_042786665.1 Kitasatospora sp. NPDC059146
GGCCGGTGCCGACCCGGCGGGTGCTGACCCGGCCGGGTCAGCACCCGCCGGGTCCGTCGTGCCGCGGAGGTCCGGGGCTCAGGGCCTGGCCGGGTAGCCCTCGTAGTGGCTCGGGCGGCCGTCGCGCAGCACCGGCCGGCCGAGCCGCGCGGCCTCCTCGTTGCGCAGCAACTCCCAGCCGCCGTCCGACCGGTGGAGCACGGCGGAGTGCCAGGGCGTCATCCAGGCGTCGGCGGCGGCGAGCAGCCGGATGCCGAACTTGGGCGCCCCGGCCAGCTGTGGATGGATCGACAGCCGCACCGCCCGAGGATGCTGCTCGGCGATCAACTCGCCCCAGGCGCGGCTGCGTTGGATCACTCCGTAGGCGCGCCGGCGGCACTCCCGCTGGAGGGCCGACCTGGTGCCGGGGAAGTTCACGGCGTCCTCGGTGAGGAAGCGGGTGATGCCCCGGTAGAGCCGCAGGGTCTCCTGCTCGGTCAGCACCTGCTCGCGCAACTCCTCGACGCTCGGCGCGTACCGCGCGTGCACCCGGGCGCGCTTCTCGTCGTACGGCAGGTCGCCGAGCACCGCCCGCAGGTCGAAGGTGTCCAGGTGGCGCAGGCCCTCGCGCTCGATCATCGCGGTCAACTCGTCGGAGTACTCGTCGATGTGGTGGTCCGGGACGTCGATCAGGTCGCCGAAGATGTGGCCGTCCGAGCAGATCAGGATCCGGGCGCCGGGCGGGTGGATCCGGGCTATCCGCCGGCAGAGCCCGTCCAGGAAGGTCAGCGACAGCCGCTCGCCCTCGTCGGGCAGGTGGCCGAGCACCTTGGCCGGGTTCGGCGACTTGCAGGGGAAGCCCGGGAGGGTGAGGGCGATCGGCTCACCGGCCGCGATGAAGTCCGCCAACTGCGCCAGCTGGAAGGGGAAGTGCTCGGGCCGGGCGTCGAACTCCGGGTCGGAGGCGCGGCGGTGCGGGAGCAGCAGGCCGAGGACGCGGGCGGCGAGCTGCGCCGTCGACGGCTGACCGGGGGCGCTGGTGGCGAGGGTGGCGGTGCCGACGGGCGGCATGATGGATCTCCTCCGGGGGCGGCGGGTAGGGCTGGTCGGTGGGTGTGGCGAGGGGCGGGGGGCTCAGCGGCGCCGGTCGTAGGCGACCGGCAGCCGGTTCACCCCGCGGGCCAGGACGGCCGGGATCCAGGCGAGTTCGTCCAGGCCGTCCCCGGGCGCACCGGCCGGGCGCAGCCCGTCCAGTCGGCCGACCAGGGCGTGGACGGCGATCTGGAGCTCGGCCCGGGCCAGGGCGGCGCCCGGGCAGTAGTGGATGCCGTGGCCGAAGGCGAGGTGGGCGTTCGGCGTACGGTCGAGGTCGAGGCGGTCGGCCTCCGGGAACTGCGCGTCGTCCCGGTTGGCGGCGCAGAGCGAGACGATCACCGAGTCGCCGGCCGGCACGGTGGTGCCGAACAGGTCGCTGTCCTCGGCGAAGAAGCGCCAGGTGGTGAGCTCGAACGCGGCGTCGTGGCGCAGCAGTTCCTCCACCGCCCGGGCCAGTCGGCCGGGCTCGTCGAGGCCGGCGCGCAGCGCGGCCAGCTGCTCGGGGTGGCGCAGCAGGGTGATCAGCATGGTGGTGATCTGGTTGGTGACCGGCTCCTGGCCGGCGACCAGCAGCTGGAACACGATCGAGTCGAGCTCCTCGCGGCTCAACTCGCCCGCGTCGTGGGCGGCGACGAGCCGGCCCAGCAGGTCCTCGGCCTCGGTCCAGCCCGGCTCCCGGCAGTCCGCGCGCTTGCGGGCGACCACTTCGGCGATGTACGTCTGCAGCCCGCGCAGCCGTGCCTCGTACGCCGGTCGGCCAGGGTCCTGCGGGCCGACCGGCTGGACCACCTTGCCCCAGTCGCGGTCGAAGCGCTCGGCCAACTCGGCGGGCAGGCCGATGACTTCGGCCAGCACCCGGAAGGGGTAGTGGGCCGCGAAGCCCGCCACCAGGTCGGCGCCGCCGGTGGCGGGCAGGCCGTCCACCAGCGAGTCGGCGAGCTCCCGCAGCCGCGGGCGCAGCGACTCCACCCGGCGCGGGGCGAAGGCGTCCAGCACCAGGCGGCGCATCACGGTGTGCTTGGGCGGGTCCTGGTGCAGCAGGTGGACCTGGAGCTGGGAGTGCTGCGGCTCCGGCATGATCGAGGCCAGCCGGCGCCAGTTCTCGTTGCCCAGGCTGTGGTTCTTGCCGAGCCGGGGGTCGTTGAGGGTCGCGTGGGCGGCCTGGTGGCCGGTGACCAGCCAGGCGTGGATGCCGCTCGGGAACTCCACCCGGTGCACCGGCCCGGCCTCGCGCATCCGGGCGTAGAGCGGGTACGGGTCGCTCTTGTAGGCCTCGCCGTACAGCGGGACGGGACTGGGGAGCCGGTCGTGCCCGTACGGGCAGCGCGGGGGTTCGGCCTCGGCCGGGGCCTGCGCCCCGGTTCCGGACGTGGTGGGCATGGGGGCGGTGTCGGTCATGGGTGTGCTTCCTCCGAGGGGGCGGATGTGTCGGGGGCCCTACGCGCGCGGGCGGCGGCCGTGCAGGGCGAGCAGCGGTACGGCGGTGGCGGCGGCCACGGTGGCCAGGGCGATGCCCGCGTGGGTGCCGGTGGTGGCGCGGTCGCCCGCCAGGGCGGCGGCGGTGGCCAGGGCCGGGCCGAGGGCGAAGCCCAGGCTGCGGGAGAGTTGGACGGCGGAGCCGGCGGTGGCGAGCTTCCCGGGCGGGGCGGCGGTCATCACCAGGGCCTGGGTCGGGCCGCCGTTGAGGCCCATGCCGGCGCCCGCGACGGCCAGCCGGACGGCGATGTCGAGGGCCGACCAGTCGCCGCCCACCGGAATGAGCGAGGCCAGGCCGCAGGTGGTGACGACGGCGCCGGTGAGCGCCGTCGGCCGGGCGCCCCAGCGGTCGGCCAGCCGACCGCCGACCCGGCCGGCCAGCACCATGCCGAGCGGGAAGGCCAGCATGGTCAGCGCGGTGGCGGTGGCGCTCTCGTCCCGGGGGCCGCGCAGCTGCTGGACCAGCAGGTACTGGCAGGCCGCGAAGCCGGCGGCGAGCGCGAGCACCGAGGCGTTCACCCCGGTCGTTCGGGCGGCCCGCAGCACCTCGGCGACCGGCCGCCCGCCCGGGCGGCGCAGCCACCGCAGCACCAGGGGGACGGCGGGCAGCGCGAGCAGCAGCCACGCCGGGGCCGTGGGTGCCAGGGTGAGCCCGAGCAGCACGGCGGCCACGGCTCCGCCGATCAGGGCGGCGTCGCCGAGCGAGCCCCGGTCGGGCAGGCGGAGCCCACCGCGCCGCGGGGCGTGGCGGTGCACGATCAGTACGGCGGCCAGGCAGACTGGCAGCTTCACCAGGAAGACCGCCCGCCAGCCGAAGTGGTCCAGCAGCAGGCCGCCGACCACCGGGCCGGTGACGGCGCCGAGCGGCCCCAGCGTCGCGGGCACGCTCATCGCCCGCCCGCGCAGCTCGGGCCGGACGGAGGTCGCGGCCAGGACCGGCATCAGCACGAACAGGACGGCCCCGAAGGCACCTTGCAGCAGCCGTGCGGCTATCAGCCAACTCGCCCACGGGGCAAGGGCGGCCAGCACGCTGCAGGCCGCGAAGCAGCTGACGGCGAGCAGGAGCGCGGACCGGGTGCCCACCTGGTCCAGCCACCGCCCGGCCGGCAACAGCAGCGCCACCAGGGGGAGTTGGTAGCCGAGCGCGGCCCACTGCGCGACCCCGGCGGAGACGTGCAGGCCGGAGGCCAGGTCGGTGAGCGCCAGGTTGACCACGTTCATATCGAGCATCGCGACGAACGAGAGCATCCCTGCGGCCACGACCAGGCTCCACCGGTCCACCGGTTCGATCTGATGGTCCGTCAGGTCGTTCGTGGCCGAGGGGCGTTGCGCTCGCATGAAGGTCCTCCGTTCCCCGCTGCCGTACCGGCACCGCCTCGGCGGCGGCGTCCGGTACAGCAGTCGGAGGCGGGCGGGCTCCAGTTCCGAACACTTGGGGGATTTTTCGGCGGAGGCCGTCGCGGCGTCGGCGGCGAACAGATGACAGCAGACGGATAACAGATGACAGAGTTCGAAATCTGTCATCTGTTATCCGTTATCTGTTCGCTGTCATCTGTTCGCCGTCGGTCGTCGGTCGTCGGCCGCCGACTGTTGGATGTCAGCCGTCAGCCGTCGGCTGCGCCCGCCCCTCAGCAGGCCGCCGCGAGTTCCCCGGCCTCGGCGGCCCGCAGGCGCGCGACCAGTTCCTCCCGTGCCCGGGCGACCCGGGAGCGGACGGTGCCGATCGGGCAGCCGGCGACCTCGGCCGCCTCCGCGTAGCTCAGGCCGACCACCTGGGTCAGGACGAAGGCCTCCCGTCGCTGGGCGGGTACCCGTTCGAGCAGGTCCCCGAGGGCGATCCCGTCCTCGAACCCGGCCGTCGGGGTGCCGCCCTGCCGTTCCGCCGCCTCCTGCCAGTCCGGCAGCGCCGCGCAGCGCGGCCGGGCGGCGGCCATCCGGTACCGGTCGATGACCGTGCGCCGGGCGATCGACAGCAGCCAGGTGCGGGCCGAGGAGCGACCGGCGAAGGCGGGCAGGCCGCGCAGGGCCCGTAGGAAGGTCTCCTGGGCGAGGTCGTCGGCGGACTGCACGTCGGTCAGGTGGGCGACGAAGCGCCAGACGTCCCGCTGGGTCGCCCGGACGAAGGCCTCGACGTCCGCCGCCCGGCCCGAGCGGGCGGTCAGCGCGAGTGCGGTGAGCTGGTCGTCATCCACGGCGGCCCCCGATCCGGCCCGCGCTGCCCCGGCCCGTACCACCCTGGTCGCCGTGCGGGACGATGGTCATATGAGATGCGCGCAGTTCCGTACCGCTCTGTCCGCCCGGCTCGACGGCGAACCGAGCGGCCTGCCCGGCACCCGGCTGGACAAGCACCTGGCGCGCTGCGCCGGCTGCCGCGACTGGCTGGACCGGGCCGAGCGACTGCGCGCCCAGGTGCGGGCGGCCGCCGACGACGGCCCGGCGCCCGAGTGGGCGGCCGGGCTGTCCGCCCGGCTGGGGCTGGAGGGCCCGGTCGGCCCCGCGCCGGAGGCGCCGCAGGCCACGGAACGGTAGGACGGTGGCGCCGGTGTGAACCGGTGCGCCGTCGAAGTGAGGCATGGGAAGGTCCCGAGGGGAAGGCAGGGAGCGGCGCCGCGCACAGCGGCACCGCAGGCGTCCATGGGCCGGCCGCGCGGCGCTGCGCACCTCCCGCGGAGGTGTCGGCGGTCGCGGATCCGGGCCCGGGCCCCGACGGCACCCACGGCGCGGGAGGCGACGACACGGGACGTGACGGCGCAAGGGCGCGGTGGAGCGGCAGGGCGACCTGCCCGACGGCGGGGTCCCGGAAGTTCCGGCAGCGGGGCCGGTCACCGACCGGTCATCGGCCGGATGGGGGAGCGCGTCGGGCGCGTCAGCAGGCGAGGGCGAACGCCGGTGGGCCGCGCCGGACGACGGCATGCGTGAGCAGTACCGACCGGGCCAGGCCGTCCGGCCGTTCGACGGGCCGGGGGACGACCGGCGGCCGGTACCCGAAGGGGCGGGCGAACAGCGTCAGCAGCGGAAGCGGCAGCGCCCCGGCGACGACCGCCCCGAGGGCGGCGAGCAGCTCGAAGACCCGGACCAGCGCGGCGTCACCGCGCCAGAGCAGCAGTGCGCAGGCCAGCGCCGCCAGGACGTGGGCGAGTGCCATCCCGGGCGACATGCCGTGCGCCATGTCGTGGCCCATCCCGTGACTCATCCCGTGGGACGTCCCGTGGGCCGGGCCCGTCGGCAGTGCGTGAGACATCCCCGGCATGTCCGGCATCCCGGACATGCCCATGTCCATGGACGCCCCGTCGGCCATCCCGCCCCCGCCCCCGCTCCCGGGAGCGACCCCGGTCCCCGCCGTCGCTCCGTGGTGCATGCCCGCCATCGGCCGCAGGCTGCCCGCGGCCGGGGGGACGTCCGGGTCGATGCCCGCCATCCGGGCCAGCTCGGCGGGCGAGAGCCCGCCGGCCGTCCGGTCCGGGTTGCAGAGCAGCAGGGCGGCCCAGTCCGTGGCGGCGAGCCGGCCCAGGCCCCCGCCCCCGCGGCCGAGCGTCGCGGCGTGTTCGAAGAGCAGGTGCAGGGCGGCCTGCGCCGAGACCATCCAGGCGCTGATGACCCCGAGCCCGCGCCGCTTCCCGGCCAGCAGCCAGGTCAGTCCGAGGACCGCCCCGAACGCGCCGAGCAGGACCGGAGCCGAGACCCCGGCCCCGGCCATGGCGACGTGCGCCGCGGCGGCCATCGCCACGCACAGCGCGGCGAAGACCGCGGCGCGCAGCAGGCGGATCCGGTCGGTCATCACGATGGCACTCATCGTCGCACCCGCCACGCCCCGCCCGTGCCGCACCCTCCGGTGATGGCCGGTTCCGGCCCGTGAGACCATGCCCGGCCCGTCGGGTCGACCGGCCACCGGCCTCTAACACCACCCCGCACCACGGTCCAACCGGCTTGACACGCGCACCCTCCACTCACTAAATGTGCACACTCCGGCACGGAACGTGTGCGCCGGAACGAACCCTGACCGAACCGGCACGAGTCGGCGCGAACCCGACCGGAAGCAGGAGGCACGGCCATGGACACCCCGACGGAGGTCTCCGCCCCGGCGGCAGGCACCCCCGACCTCACCGACCCCCGCTTCTGGCAGCTACCCGCCCCCGCCCGCGCCGCCGCCTTCGCCGAGCTCCGCCGCCGCCCCGCCCCCGTCTACTTCGGCGACCGCGCCACCGGCCGGGGCTTCCACGCCCTGGTCCGGCACGCCGACGTGGTCGAGGCGAGCCGCAACCCCGCCGTCTTCCGCTCCGCCCCCGGGGTGACCACCCCCGAACCGGCCCGCTGGGTCCGGCTGCTGTTCGGCGACTCGATGGTCAACCTCGACGACCCCCGGCACGCCCAGCTGCGCCGGATCGTCTCCCGGGCCTTCACCCCGCGGCTGCTCGGCCGGGTCGAGGAGGACATCCGGCACGTCTGCACCGCCCTGGTCGACGCGGTCGAGCGCGACCGGCCCGAGGACTTCGTCCGCTCGGTGGCCGCCCAGCTCCCGTTCCAGGTGATCTGCACCATGATGGGCATCCCCGAACAGCCCCGGCGCACCATCCTCGACCTGGTCGACCGCAACTCCGCGGACGTCGGCGTGGCCCGGCCGCTGCGCCGACGGCTCCGGGTGCCCGGGCGAGGCCTGGCGGCGCTCGCCCGGATGCAGGGCATCGTGGCCGCGGTCGGCCGCGAGCGCCGACGCCGTCCCGCCGAGGACCTGATCTCCGCGCTGGTCGCCGCCGACGTGGACGGCCGCCGGCTCACCGGCCGCGAGCTGGGCGCCTTCTTCTCGCTGCTGCTGGTCGCCGGGGTCGAGACCACCCGCAACGCGCTCGCCCACGGGCTGCACCTGCTGACCGTCCACCCCGAACAGCGCGCGCTGCTGCTCGCCGACCTGGACGGCCGGCTCCCCGGGGCGGTGGACGAGATGGTCCGCCACGCCACCCCGATCGTCCAGTTCCGCCGGACCGTCGCCGTCGACCACGAGCTCGGCGGCCCCGGCGGCCCGCTGCTGCGGGCGGGGGAGAAGGTCACGCTGTACTACGGCTCGGCGAACCGGGACGAGGCGGTCTTCCCCGATCCGGAGGCCTTCGACATCACCCGCACCCCCAACCCCCACCTCGGGTACGGCGGCGGCGGGCCGCACTACTGCCTGGGCGCGCACCTGGCCCGGCAGGAGATGACGGCGCTGTTCCGCGAGCTGTTCACCCGGCTGCCCGGGGCGCGGTCGGTCGGCGAACCGGTGCTCGTCCCGTCCAGCTTCGACCACCGGGTCCGCTCACTGGGCTTCACCTTCTGAACCCGCACCGCTCGGCTTCCGGACCAGCACGGCTCGGCCGGACCCGCACGGCTCGGCGTCGGCTAGACCGACAGCTCCCACACCGCGTGGTCGTGCGCGAACATCGCGTGGCACGGCCGGTGCTCCGCGACCCGGTCCAGCCAGGCCCGGTAGCCGGGCAGCGGCGCCGCCACCCCGTCGCGCGCGGCCTGCCGGGCCAGCACCGCCTGTCCGTACTCGGAGGCGAAGTCGTACGCCTGCCCGGCCAGCAGCACCCTGGAACCGTCCATGCGCTCGACCAGCAGCGACTGGTGCCCCGCGGTGTGGCCGGGCGTGGGCAGCACCCGGACGCCGGGCCAGAGTTCGGTCTCGCCGTCGAGCTCCTGGTGGACGGCGCCGGGGAAGTCGACCAGGGCGTCGATGGTGTAGCCGCCGCGCCGGGCGGTGGCCAGTTCCCCGGCCTGGACGAGGACCGGTGTCCCGGCGAAGAGCGGATTGCCGCCGCAGTGGTCGAAGTGCAGGTGGCAGTTGACCACCAGGTCGATGTCCGAGACCGCGACGCCGGCGGCCGCGAGCGCCTCCGGCAGCGGACGGCGGGACGGGCGGTAGTGCGCCTCGGTCTCCGGCGAGCCCGCGCCGATCCCGGTGTCGAACAGCAGCAGCGACCCCGGGCCGCGGACGAGGTACGCGAGCACCGGCTCCACCCGCGGTTCGGGGCCGCCCACCTCGGCGGCCGGCCGGACTATGTGGCCCAGGTCCAGACGGCGGATCGTGTGCATGCGTCCCCCTTTTCGCTCAGCCCCCGTGTGCCGGCCGTGGCGGCCGCCGTTCGCACCCTACCCGGCGTCCGGAAGCCGCCGGCCGGACTTCGGCTGCTCGTCCGTCAGGGCTGCTCCGGCGGGCAGGAATGCGGGGCGGAGTGGGCGGCGTGGGCGGCGCGGACGGTCGGCAGGCGCGGTGGCGTGCGTCACGGCGGGCGGTCCGGATGCGGAGCACAATGCGCGGCATGACCGATCGTCCGACACCGCCCGAGTCCGCGCCCGAGTCCGCGTCTGCACCCGAGCCCCGGCCCGAGCCCTGGCCCGAGTCCCGGTCCGCGGGCGGCCCTGCCGCCGACCGTCCCACCGCGGAGGTCTGGGCCGCCCTCGGCGGGTCGGCCGGGCTCCTCGACCGGGTGGCCTTCCACGGCCCGCAGGGCGGCCTGCCCTCGGGCCTGCCGGTGAGCCGGTTCGCCCGGGCCACGGTGGCCGCCTGCTCGCTGGCCGCCGCCGAACTCGCCGCGCTCCGCAGCGGCGGGCCCGTCCCCGCGGTCCGGGTGGACGAGGGGGCGGTCGCCACCTCCTTCGTCAGTGAGCGCCACCTGGAGATCGACGGCCGCAAGCCGGTCGGCTTCGCCCCGCTCTCCGGCTTCTGGCGCACCGCCGACGGCTGGATCCGCACCCACGCCAACTACCCGCACCACCGGGACCGGCTGCTCGCCGTCCTCGGACTCGCCCCCGGCGCCGGGCCCGAGCAACTCGCCGAGGCGCTCGGCAAACTGCCCGGCGAGCAGGTGCAGGAGCGCGCGTACGCGGCCGGGGCGCTCGCCGTGGCAGTCGCGCCGGTGAGCACGGCCGCGCACCCCCTGGTGGAGTGCCGGGAGATCGGCGCCGCGCCCGTGCGCCCGCTCGCCGCGGCCCCGGTGGACCGCCCCGCCGCCGGGATCCGCGTCCTCGACCTCAGCCGGGTGATCTCCGGACCGGTCGCCACCCGCACCCTCGCCCTGCTCGGCGCCGACGTGCTGCGGATCGACTCGCCCCGGCTGCCCGAGGCCGAGGACGCCCACACCGACACCGGCTTCGGCAAGCGCTCCACCCGCCTCGACCTCGCCGACCCGGCCGATCGCGCCACCTTCGAGGGCCTGCTCGACACCGCCGACGTCGTCGTCAACGCCTACCGGCCCGGCTCCCTCGACGCCCACGGCCTCGCCCCCGAGGCGCTGTTCGCCCGTCGGCCCGACCTGGTCCTCGCCCGGATCAGCGCCTGGGGCTGGACCGGCCCATGGGCCGGACGCCGCGGCTTCGACAGCCTGGTCCAGGCCGGTGTGGGGATCGCCGCCCACGAGGCAGGGCCCGACGGCCGGCCCGGGGTGCTGCCCGCCCAGGCACTCGACCACGGCACCGGCTACCTCCTCGCCGCCGCCGTCCTGCGCGCCCTCACCGAGCAGCGCACCCACCGCCCCGGCGGCCGCCACCTGCGCTTCTCCTTCGTCGGCTCGGCCTCCTGGCTGATGCACGGCATCCCGGCCGGGCCGGCCGAACCGGTTGACCAGGGCGGCCCGGCCGGACCGGGGCTGCCGGGCACCGAGCCGTACGACCCGGCGCGCTGGCTCACCGAGACCGACTCGGCGTACGGGCGGCTGCGGTACGCCCTGCCGCCGATCGGCTACGCCGGCGCCCCCACGGACTGGGCCCGCCCGCCCGGGCGCTGGGGGACGGACGCGCCGGTCTGGCGCTGAGCGGGGTCGGGCCGGGGCATGGGCCGGGCCGGGCCGGGGTGTGGGCGGGGGGCGGGGGCGGGGTGGGCGGTGTCGGTGAGGTCTGACAGCATCACCGCATGACCGCCCCGCACGCCACCGACTTCACCTGGTTCGACCAGCGCTACCCCGTCCTGGGCGAGGCCTACTGCCTCACCCACGTCCAGGCGGTGACCGGTGAGGAACTGCTGCCCCGCTTCGACGCCCTGACCGGCCGGGAGGTGACCGGGCTGAACGCGGTCGTCGCCGCCTGGGAGACCTTCGACGACGGCGAGGACGCGGAAGCCGAGGAACTCTTCGACCTGGACGAGGACCGGCTGCTCGTCGCCGTCACCGAGCTCGACGGCTGGGCCCTCGCGATCGAACCGTACGGATACCTCGGCAGCCTGCCCGAGGTCATCTCCCGGCTCACCGAGGGCACCCGGCTGGTCTCGCACTTCCGCAACGCCAACGCGGTGGACCACTTCAACTGGTGGGAACGCGCCGCCTGCCGCCTGCAGTTCGAGCCGCTCTTCGCGGACCAGCGGCACGGCGCCGACGCCGACGCCCCGGGCATCCCCGAACTGCTCACGGCCTGCGGCTTCCGGCTGGACGGGGAGCGCGGCGCGCTGCACACCGAGGCCGCGTTCGCGCTCGCCGAGCGGCTCACCGACGTGCGGCTCACCCCGGAACGGCTGGAGGCCGCCACCTTCCGCCTCGGCTACGCGCGCCGACCGTAAGCCGCGGCCTCCCCGCGGTGGCGGTGGGTCAGACCCCGGAGGGGATCCGCTTGGCCCGACCGCGCACCTGGACGGCGGTCGCGATCTCGACCAGGCCCAGGATCACCAGCCAGCACCCGGCCAGCACGGTCAGCGCGGCGATCGAGCCGACCGGCCAGACCATCAGCAGCACGCCGGCCAGGGTGTTGGCCGCGCCCGCGAAGGCCTGCCAGCCGCGGGCGGGCATCAGCGGGTCGGAGATCGCGGCGGCGAGCTGGGTGATGCCGCGGAACAGCCAGCCGATCCCGATCCAGAGGGCGAGCAGCAGCAGCGACTGGACCGCGCTGCGGAAGCAGAGCAGCCCGAGCAGCACGCAGATCGCGCCGCTGATGAAGGCCAGCACCCGCAGGGCGGTGGTGGCGTGGGTGCCGAACGCGGCGACCAGCTGGACGACGCCGATGACCAGCAGGTAGAGGCCGAACAGCACGCCCACCACCAGCAGCGTCTCCCGTGGCCAGGCGAAGACGACGATCCCCAGCGCGAGCGAGGCCACTCCCGCGGCCAGCAGCACCTGCCAGGCGGCCTTGGCGAGCAGGCCGAGCGGGCCCTGGACCGGGGTTCCGTCGGGGGTGATGATGGGAGGGGCCACGGCGGCGTACTCCTCGTGGTCGGGGGCGGAGAACGAACCCCAGCCTCCGCGCACCGTCACCGGACCGCCCGTCAGGTACATCCGTTCGAGTGATCCCCCTCGGTCTCCGGATTGACACCCTCCGGTCACCTGCCGTCGATACCATCCGTCGGTATGACTTCTGAAGGGTGGGGGACCCCTCCGGTCGAGCCGATCAGCCAGCACTACATCGTGTGCGGGGGCAATGCCCTGGCGCACCGGCTGGTCCTGGAACTCGTCGAGCACTACGAAGTCCCGGTCGTCGTCCTGGTCACCGACCGCACCCGGGACCACGCACCGCGGATCGAAGAGATCACCGGCGTCGCCGCCGTCGTCGAATACCCAAACATCACCGAGGAGGCACTGCGCGCGGTCTCCGTCGACACCGCCCGCGGCCTGGCCCTGGTCGAGGGGAGCGACCAGGAGAACATCCACGCCGCGCTCAGCGCCCAGGGCCACAACCCGAACATCCGGATCGTCTTCCGGATGTTCAACCAGCGCCTCGGCGAGAACATCGAACGGCTGCTCAGGAACGGCGCCGCGCTCTCCGGCTCCGCCACCGCCGCCCCGGCCTTCGCCGCGGCGGCGCTCGGCCGGCCCAACTCGGTCGAGATCGGCGGCCGTTACCTGCACATCGCGTTCGACGACGCCATCACCCCGGACCGGATCTGCGTGGTCGCCGACCAGATCGACCGGCAGGACCTCAGCAAGATTCGCCTGCTGCCGGAACAGGAGGGCGACTCGGCCGAGTTCGTCCGGCTCGCCTCCGAGTTCGGCGGCGACGGGCCGGTCCGGCCCGGCGGGGTCCGCCGCGAGGCGGCGCAGGGGCCTGAGCCCGAGCCGGTGCCCGAGCCTGTGCCGGGGCCTGGCCTTGAGTCGGAGCCCGAGCCGGAGCCCGAGCCCGAGGAGTCGCCGGGTGGGATCGCCGCCCTCCAGGCGCTGCGGATGGAGCCCGGGGAGCCGATCACCTGGGCGCGGCGGCTGCGCTGGCGGGTGCTCGACACCATGCGCTTCTTCACCAGCGCCCGGATGCGGCTGGTGCTGCTCACCGCGCTCGCTGCCGTGCTGCTGGCGTTCAGCGTGCTCTGGTACCTCAGCCGGGACTTCGGCTGGACGGTCTACATCTCCCTGCTCGACCTGGCCGGCGCCGCCCAGCCCGACCAGCAGGCCGACATCGCCGCCGGGACGGGTACGGGCGGGGCCTGGCAGCGGGTCGCCCAGGTGGTGATCACCCTCTGCGGGATCACCTTCGCACCGGTCGCCACCGCCATCGTCGTCGAGGTGCTCGGCTCCGGACGGCGCGGACTTCCGCGCAACCCGAGCGCCGGCACCCGGGACCACGTGATCGTCGTCGGGCTCGGCAACGTCGGCACCCGGGTCGCGACCCAGCTGCACGAGATGGGGGTGCCGGTGGTCTGCATGGAGCGCGACCCGCAGGCCCGCGGCATCGCCGCCGCCCGGGCGCTCGGCATCCCGGTCGTCCTGGGCGACGGGCCGTTCGAGGAGCAGCTGCGCCGGGCCCGGTTGAAGCACAGCCGGGCGGTGGTCGCGGTCAGCGGGGACGACGCCACCAACCTGGAGGCGGCGCTGGAGGCGCGCCACGGCAATCCCGAGGTCCGGGTGGTGGTCCGGCTCTTCGACGACAACTTCGCCGGCCACTTCTACAAGACGCTGGACAACGCGGCCTCCCGTTCGGTCTCCTACCTGGCGGCGCCCGCCTTCGCCGCCGCGCTGATGGGCAGTGAGGTGCGCGGGACGCTCTCGGTCTTCCGGCACGCGCTGCTGATCGCCGAGCTGACGGTGGAGGACGGCAGCGGACTGATCGGCCTGAACCGGCACGACCTGGAGGACCCGGGCGGCGTCCGGGTCATCGCGGTCCGCTTCGCCCGCAGCAACCAGCTGCACTGGGGCTTCGCCGACCGCACCCGGCGACTGACCCCGGGCGACCGCATCGTGGTCGCCGCCACCCGCAGTGGGCTGGCGCGGCTGAACACGGTGCTGGTGGAGGAGGGCTGACGGCGAACAACTGACAACAAACAGATGACAGCGAACAGATTTCATCATCTGAAATCTGTTCGCTGTCATCTGTCGTCTGTTATCTGTTCGCCGCCACCCGCCACCGGTCACCGGTCACCCGTGGTCGGTCGTCGACCGCCTGTCGGCCGTCAGCGGTTCTCGAACTTCGGCGCCCGCTTCTCGGCGAAGGCGGCCATGCCCTCCTTCTGGTCCGCCGTGGCGAACACCGAGTGGAACAGCCGGCGTTCGAAGCGGACGCCCTCGGCGAGCGTCGTCTCGAAGGAGCGGTTGACGCTCTCCTTGAGCATGACCGCGGCCGGGCTGGACATCGCCGCGACGGTCTCGGCGGTGGCCAGCGCCTCGGTGAGCAACTGGTCGGCCGGGACGATCCGGGCGACCAGGCCGGCCCGCTCGGCCTCCTCGGCGCCCATCATCCGGCCGGTGAGGCACAGGTCCATCGCCTTGGCCTTGCCGATGGCGCGGGTGAGGCGCTGCGAGCCGCCGATGCCCGGGAGGACGCCGAGCTTGATCTCCGGCTGCCCGAACTTCGCGGTGTCCGCGGCCAGCAGGATGTCGCACATCATCGCCAGCTCGCAGCCGCCGCCCAGCGCGAACCCGGCGACCGCCGCGACCACGGGCTTGCGCAGCGCGCCGAAGCGGTCCCACGGGCCCAGCCAGTCGTCGAGGTAGACGTCCGGGAACCGGTTGCCCTGCATCTCCTTGATGTCGGCGCCGGCCGCGAAGGCCTTCTCCGAGCCGGTGATCACCAGACAGCCGATCTCCGGGTCCCGGTCGAACGCGGTGGCCGCCGCCACGACCTCGTTCATCAGCTGGGTGTTCAGCGCGTTCAGCGCCTTCGGCCGGTTGAGCGTGATCAGCCCGACCCGGCCCTTGCGCTCGACCAGGATCGTCTCGTAGGTCTCGGTCCCGCTCTCGGTCATCGCCGCACTTCCCATCCGCTGCTCGGCCATTCCACTGCTCGCCGCCCTAGGGGCGCGCCCTGACCACCCAACGATCTACGACGCGCCCCGTCGCGCGCCAGTCCCGGCATGCGAGACGCCGGTCACCAGCGCGGCGGGGGGTTCAGAACCGGACGCCGTACCGTTCCGCGGCCTGCCGTACGGTCTCGGCCTTGACCTCGCCCCGGCGGGCCAGTGCGGCCAGCGCGGCGACCGTGACCGACTCGGCGTCCACCCCGAAGTGCCGCCGGGTGGCCGCCCGGCTGTCCGAGAGGCCGAAGCCGTCGGTGCCCAGGGAGGTCCAGTCCTGCTCGACCCAGGGGCGGATCTGGTCCGGCACCGCGCGCATCCAGTCGCTGACCGCCAGCACCGGGCCGGGTGCCCCGGCCAGCGCCCGGGTGACGTACGGGACGCGGTCCGCCGCGCCGGTGCCGGCCGCGGCCCGGGCCAGGTTGGCGGCGTCGCAGTCGAGCGCCTCCCGGCGCAGCTCGGTCCAGGACGGTGCGGACCAGACGTCGGCCGCCACGCCCCACTCCTCGCCGAGCAGCCGCTGTGCGGCGAGTGCCCAGTGCACGGCGGTGCCGGAGGCGAGGAGTTGGAGCGTCGGTGCGTCGGTGGGCAGGTGGTCGGCGTCGGCCGCGCGGTACCGGTAGAGCCCGCGCAGGATGCCGTCGACCACTCCCTCCCCGGCCACTCCGTTCGCGGCCGCCGGGCCGTCCGGGAGCGCGGGCTGGGGCAGTGGCTCGTTGTAGACGGTCAGGTAGTAGAACACGTCCTCGCCGTCCGGGTGTTGCTCGCTACGGCCGTACATCCGGCGCAGTCCCTCGCGGACGATCACGGCGACCTCGTAGCCGAAGGCCGGGTCGTAGGAGAGTGCGGCCGGGTTGGTGGAGGCGATCAACGGGGAGTGGCCGTCGGCGTGTTGCAGGCCTTCGCCGGTCATGGTGGTGCGCCCGGCGGTGGCGCCGATCAGGAAGCCGCGGCCCAACTGGTCCGCCAGCGCCCACATCTGGTCGGCGGTGCGCTGCCAGCCGAACATCGAGTAGAAGATGTAGAACGGCACGACCGGCTCGCCGTGGGTGGCGTACGAGGTCGCGGCGGCGGTCAGCGAGGCCATCGAACCGGCCTCGGTGATGCCCTCGTTGAGGATCTGGCCGCTCACCGACTCCTTGTAGTGGAGGAGTTGGTCGCGGTCGACGGGGTCGTAGGTCTGGCCGAGCGGGGAGTAGATCCCGGCGGTCGGGAAAAGCGACTCCATGCCGAAGGTGCGCGCCTCGTCCGGGACGATCGGCACCCAGCGGTGGCCGGTGGCCCTGTCCCGGACGAGGTCCTTGACCAGCCGGACGAAGGCCATGGTGGTGGCGATCTCCTGCGTGCCGGAGCCCTTGAACAGTGTCTCGAAGGGCTTGGCGGGCAGTTCGGGCAGCGGGGTGAAGCGCACCCGGCGGGCCGGGGCGGGGCCCCCGAGCGCGGCGCGCCGTTCACGCAGGTAGCGGACCTCGGGCGAGTCCGGGCCCGGGTGCGCGTACGGGACCAGCTCGGCGTCCAGGGCGCTGTCGGGGATGGGGAGTTCGAGCAGGTCGCGCATGGCGCGGAACTGCGCCCCGGAGAGCTTCTTCATCTGGTGGTTGGCGTTGCGGGCCTCGAAGCCGGGGCCGAGGGTCCAGCCCTTGACGGTCTGCACCAGCACCACGGTGGGGGCGCCCCGGTGCTCCAGGGCGGCCCGGTAGGCGGCGTACACCTTGCGGGGCTCGTGGCCGCCGCGGGAGGTGGCGACGATCTCGGCGAGCCGTCGGTCCTCCAAGGAGTCGGCGAGGGCGCGCAGTCGGGGGTCGGCGTGGAAGAGGTGCGCGCGGATGTAGCGGGCGTCGGAGGCGGCGTAGGTCTGGAACTGCCCGTCCGGTACCTCGCCCAGCCGGCGGACCAGGGCGCCGCCGGTGTCGCGGGCCAGCAGCTCGTCCCAGGCCTCGCCCCACAGCGACTTGACCACGTTCCACCCGGCCGCGCGGAACTGGCGCTCCAGCTCCTGCACGATCTTCCCGTTGCCGCGGACCGGACCGTCCAGGCGCTGGAGGTTGCAGTTGACCACGAAGGTGAGGTTGTCCAGGCCCTCGCGTGCCGCCAGGGCGAGGGCGGCGGTGGACTCCGGCTCGTCCATCTCGCCGTCGCCGAGGAAGGCCCACACGTGCGAGCCGGAGGTGTCCTTGATCCCGCGCGCGGTCAAGTACCGGTTGAAACGGGCCTGGTGGATCGCGGAGAGCGGTCCGAGCCCCATCGAGACGGTGGGGAACTCCCAGAACCAGGGCAGTCGGCGCGGGTGCGGGTAGGAGGGCAGTCCGTCGCCGCCGGTCTCCTGGCGGAAGCGGTCCAGCTGGGCCTCCGTGAGCCGGCCCTCCAGGAAGGCGCGGGCGTACACGCCCGGGGCGGCGTGGCCCTGGACGTACAGCTGGTCGCCGGAGCCGTCGGCCTCCTTGCCCCGGAAGAAGTGCTGGAAGCCGACCTCGTACAGCCAGGCGGCCGAGGCGTAGGTGGCCATGTGCCCGCCGAGGCCGCCGCGGTGGTTGCCCCTGGTCACCATGGCGGCGGCGTTCCAGCGGTTCCAGGCGGTGATCCGCCGCTCCATCTCCTCGTCGCCGGGGAACTCGGGTTCGGCGGCGGTGGGGATGGTGTTGACGTACGGGGTGTCCAGGAGCGGGGGGATGTCGAGGCGGCGCAGTTGGGCGTGTTCGACGAGGCGGCGCAGCAGGTGGGCGGCGCGGTGGGGCCCGCCGAAGTCGCGGGCGGCGTCGAGCGAGTCGCGCCACTCCGCGAGCTCCTCGGGGTCCTGGTCGTGAAGCTGGTCGAGCTGGGACACGGGTGGTTCCCCTTTACCGGTTGCCTCAGGGCACTTATTCCGTGATGCGGAATAGTGTTTCTCCTAATGGAACTCACTGTGGACGGTAGGGAGTGGCGGGGCGGTGCGTCAACCGCTACCGGTGAGTAGTCTGCTCGATGATCGATCATCCCTGTGCGAACAATGGGAGGGTGGGGAGACGCCGAGCGGGGGCGTCGAAGCCGGTGCTCAGTGGGAGCGGTCGGCGTACTCCAGGACGTGCTCCGCGAGCAGCCGCCCGACCTCCGGGTCCTGCCGCCGGAAGGCCTCGATCAGCGGGAGGTGGTCGGCGGCGTTCTCGTGCAGCTCGGGCCGGACCCGGTGCAGCGACAGCACCGTCCAGACCTCCACGCCCAGGCCCTCCCAGGTCCGCAGCAGCGTCCCGTTGCCCGAGGCGGCGACGATCTCGCGGTGGAAGGCCACCCCGTGCCGGGCCTGCCCGAGGGTGTCACCGGCCGCCGCGGCGCTCGCCATCCGTTCGGCGTGCCCCTCCAGTGCGGTGGTGTCACCGGCCAGCCGGACGACCGCGGCCTCGGCGGCCGGGCGTTCCAGTGCCGCCCGTACCAGGTAGACCTCGCGCAGTTCCGCCGGGCCGATCTCGCGCACCCGGACGCCCCGATTGGGCTCCGCGTCGAGCAGCCCGAGGGTCTGCAGCGAGCGCAGCGCCTCGCGCACCGGCGCCTGGCTGACGTTCAACTCGGCGGCCAGGCGCCGTTCGACGATCCGGTCACCGGGCTGCCAGCGACCGCCGAGCAGGCCCTCCAGCAGCAGCCCGCGCACCTGCTCGCCGAGCGGGACCCGGGACAGCGGGTCGGCGCCCCCGTCCGGCGTCGGCGTGGCCGCCCGCGTCGGCAGCGGATGGGTCATGGCGTTCTCCAGGCGTTCCGGGGAGCAGGTGTTCCGGCGGGGAAGGTGTTCCGGCGGGGTGGGCTTTCCGGCGGGGTGGGTGTTCCGGTGAGGGGCGGGCGGGTCAGGCGAGGCCCAACTCGTCGCCCTCGCGCGGGGCGAAGAAGCTCGCGACCTCGGCCTCCGTCACCTCGGCGAGCGTGCGCGGCGACCACTGCGGATCGCGGTCCTTGTCGATCACCTGGGCGCGGATGCCCTCGGCGAGGTCCGGCCGGTCGAGCGCGGCGCAGGAGATGCGGTACTCCTGGTCGAGCGCGGCCTCCAGCGAGGGCAGCGTACGGGCGCGGCGCAGTGCGGCCAGGGTGACCTTGACGGCGGTGGGGGAGTTTCCGAGCAGCAGCTCGGCGGCCTCCTTCGCCTCCGGCACGCCGGAGTCGAGCAGGAGCCGGACGATCTCCTCGACGGTGTCGGCCGCGTAGCAGGCGTCGATCCACTCCTGCTGAGCGGCCAATCCGGCGGGGCCGGTGGTCCCAGTGGTCCCGGTGGCTTCGCCGGCTCCGGTGGTTCCGGCGGTCGGCGCGGGCTCGGCGTGGGCGGCGACGGTCGCGGCCGGATCGGCGCCACCGGCGAGGGCGTCGAGCAGCTCGGGCAGGCGGGAGGACGGGACGAAGTGGTCCGCGAAACCGCACAGCAGCGCGTCGGCGGGGCCGATCGAGGCCGAGGTGAGCCCGAGGTGGGTGCCGAACTCGCCCGGGGCACGGGCGAGCAGGAGGCTGCCGCCGACGTCCGGGGTGAGCCCGATCCGGGTCTCGGGCATCGCGATCACGGAGCGCTCGGTGACGATCCGCACCACGGCGTGGGCGGACAGGCCGATGCCGCCGCCCATGGTGATGCCGTCCATGACCGCGACGAAGGGCTTCGGGTAGCGGGCGATCAGCGCGTTCACCCGGTACTCGTCGCGGAAGAAGGCGCGGGTGCCGGCCCCGCCGGCCGTGACGTCGGCGTGCATCGCGCGCAGGTCCGCCCCCGCGCACAGGCCGCGCTCGCCGGCGCCGGTCAGGACGACGGCGCGCACCCGGTCGTCGGCGGCCCAGTCGTCCAGCGTCGCCCGGATGGCGGTGATCATGCCGTGGGTCAGGGAGTTGAGGGCCCGCGGACGGTTGAGCACGATCCGCCCGAGGCCGCCGTCGCCGTCCAGGACGGCCTGGACCTCCTGGACCGCTGCCGTCTCTGCCGCCCCTGCGCTCATCGGAACCGCTCCCGTCCCCTCGGTGATCTGGCCTGCCGCGGTCCACCGTACCGGGGCGGTGGGGCCGTTGTGATCACGAGGCCGCCCGGGCCTGCGGCCCCCCGGGTGGGGCGGCAGGGGCGGCCGGGGTGACGGTTGTGGCCGAGGTCGTGGCGGGCGCTCGTGGCGGGCGGCCGCGGCAGGTGGTGGCTACGGCCAGGCGCGCAGGGCGAGTTCGGCGACTCGGCCGAGCTCCTCGGCGGTGGCGCCGTCGCGGGCCTGCTGGGACATCCCCTGGATGACCGTGGCGAGATACCCGGCCAGCGCCTTCGGGTCGGTCCCGGGCGGCAGTTCGCCGTCCTGCCGGGCGGCGAGCAGCCGGTCCTCGAAGACCTGCCGGTTCCGGTTGCGCAGGTCGCGCAGGAGGGCCTGGACCCCGGCGTCCTGCGGGGTGACGTTGGTGGCGGCGCTGATCACCAGGCAGCCGGCGGGGTGGGACGGGTCCGGGTAGATCGCGGCGGCCTCGCGCAGGATCCGGGCGAAGGCGGCCCGGGCGCCGGTCTCCTCGGCCAGCGCGACGCCGACGAACGCGCCGACCGGGGAGTGCCCGTACCGGCGGACGACCTCCTCGAAGAGCGAGCGCTTGTCGCCGAAGGCGGCGTAGAGGCTGCCGGGGCGGATGCCCATGGCGGTGGTCAGGTCGGTGACGGAGGTGGCCTCGTAGCCGCGTTCCCAGAACAGCCGGGTCGCGGCGGACAGGGCCTCGTCCCGGTCGAAGGCGGGTGGCCGTCCGCGTCGGGGGCGGGGGGCCGGGCCGGCCGCCGGTGCGCTGTCGGGTGTCGCTGCCTCGGTCATGGATCGAATTTTAGAGCAGTCGCTCAAGAAGTGTGTGCTAGGTTCCTTTTTGAGCGATCGCTCAAGAAGTGTGGACGCAGCAGGAGGGCTCGGTCATGGGTGCGTACGGACTCGGGGGCAAGGTGGCGCTGGTCACCGGCGGCAGCAGGGGGATCGGCCGGGCGATCGCCCGTCGGCTCGGACGGGACGGTGCCGTCGTCGCGGTCGGCTACGCCCGGGACGACGCGGCGGCACGGGAGGTGGTCGACGGGATCCGGGCCGACGGCGGGCGGGCCTTCGCGCTGCGCGCCGAACTGGGGCGGCACGGGGACGCGGCCGCGCTCTGGGCGGCCTTCGACGCGGAGGTCGGGGCGCACGCGCCCGGCGGCGGGGTCGACATCATCGTCAACAACGCCGGGATCGGGCGTAGTTCGGACCTCGCGACACTGACCGAGGAGGGTTTCGACGAGGTGTTCGCGGTGAACGTCCGGGCGCCGTTCTTCGTGGTGCGGCACGGGCTGGAGCGGATGCGGGACGGCGGCCGGATCATCAACGTCTCCAGCGGGGCCGCCCGGCTGGCGATGCCGGAGATCATCGCCTACGGCGCGACCAAGGGCGCGCTCGACACCTTCACGCTCAACCTGGCCAAGCAGCTGGGCCCGCGCGGGATCACGGCGAACTCGGTCGCGCCCGGCGTGGTGGACACCGACGTCAACGCGGGCTGGCTGCGCGGCAACCCGCAGGCGGAGGCGCACGCGGCCTCGCTCGCCGCGCTCGGCCGGGTCGGGCAGCCGGAGGACATCGCGGACATCGTCGCCTTCCTGGCCTCGGACGATGCGCGTTGGGTCACCGGGCGGGTCGTCGACGCCACGGGCGGCGCCGGGCTGTAGGCGGGGGCGGGCACAGGCGGGGCGGGGGTGGGGCGGGCGAACAACGAACAGCTGACAGATTTCAGATGATGAAATCTGTCAGCTGTTGTCCGTCGTCTGTTATCTGTTACTTGTCATCTGTCATCTGTCATCTGTCAGCCGCCGAGCCGCCGAGCCGTCAGCCCCGCACCCGCCCAGAGACCTCGCCGAAGCCGACCGGCACGCCGTCCGGCCCCGGGGCCGTCGCCGTGATGACGACCTCGTCGCCGTCCTCCAGGAAGGTCCGGGTGGTGCCGTCCGGCAGCTTGAGCGGCTCCTCGCCGTTCCAGGTCAGCTCGATCAGCGCGCCGCGGGTGTCCCGCTCCGGCCCGCTGACCGTCCCCGAGGCGAACAGGTCGCCGGTGCGCAGCGAGGCGCCGTTGACGGTCATGTGGGTCAGCTGCTGCTGCGCCGTCCAGTACATGGAGGCGAACGGCGGCCGCGACACCAGGTGCCCGTTCAGCCGGACCTCCATGGCCAGGTCCAGGCCCCACGGCTCGCCGCCGCGGTCGTCCAGGTACGCCAGCGGCTCGACGTCGCGCTCCGGCGGCGTGACCCGGGCGTGCTGGAGGGCGTCCAGCGGCACGATCCACGGCGAGATCGAGGTCGCGAAGGACTTGCCCAGGAAGGGGCCGAGCGGCACGTACTCCCAGGCCTGGATGTCGCGCGCCGACCAGTCGTTGAGCAGGCAGACGCCGAAGACGTGCTCGCGGAAGTCGTCCAGCACGACCGGTCGGCCCAGCTCGGACGGCGTGCCGACGACGAAGCCGACCTCGGCCTCGATGTCCAGCCGCCGGGTCGGCCCGAAGCTCGGCGCGGCGTCGGCGGGCGCCTTGCGCTGCCCGTGCGGGCGCACCACCGGCGTGCCGGAGACCACGACCGTGCCCGCCCGCCCGTGGTAACCGATGGGCAGGTGCTTCCAGTTGGGCGTGAGCGGCTCCGAGCCCGGGCGGAAGATCCGGCCCAGGTTGGTGGCGTGGTGCTCGGAGGCGTAGAAGTCGACGTAGTCCGCGACCTCGAACGGCAGGTGCAGTTCGACCTCGTCGGCCGGCAGCAGCGCCGGCGACAGCGCCTCCCGGAACGTCTCGTCGGTGAGCCAGGTGGTGAGGTCGGCGCGCACCTGCGTCCACACCGAACGACCGCCCGCCATCAGCGGGTTGAGCGAGTCCGCGTCCAGCAGGACGGACGGCGCCCCGGCCGCTCGGGCCGCGGCCCCGGCGTCCAGCACGAAGTCCCCGACGCGCACGCCGATCCGGCGCCGCCCGGGCCGGTCGGCCGCGGTGAAGACGCCGTACGGCAGGTTGTGCACGCCGAACGGCGAGTCCTGGGCGCTGGCCAGCCAGCTGCGGGGGGTGCTCAACGGTCCTCCTGGAGGAGTGGACTGGGCGACAGCAGGCCGAGCGCGGCCAGGTCGTCCAGGGGTTCGGCGACGCTGCAGGTGCCGAACGCGGTGAACGAGTTGCGGATCACCGTAACCTGGTGCCCGGTGAGGGCGTGGACGGCCTTGGCCAGTACCTCGCCGTCGCGTTCGGCCAGGACCGCGGCGGCTGCCGCGCGGTCGGTCTCCTGGGCGGCCAGCAGCACGTTGAGGAAGCCGTGGTGCTCGAAGCCGGTCACCGGGTCGGTGTGCCGGACGGCGTTGTGCAGTCCGGCCGTGCACTTGTACGGCAGGCCGCGCTGCGCGCAGCCGGTGAGGAAGGCGGCCAGTTCGTCCTCGTCCGGGAAGGCCGCCGCGACGACCCCGCCGGTGCGGAACTTCGCCCGGTAGGCGCTGTCGACCAGGGCGTCCAGGGTCTCGTCCAGGCCGTCCCCGCGCAGGAGTTCGCGCGGCAGCTCGACGGCGGCCGGCACGTCCGGCGGCAGCAGCCGGTCCAGTTCGGCCACGGCCTCCCGCACGTCCCGGGTGGCGAGTTCGACGCCCGCGAGCTCGAACGGTGCGGCGGCGGTGAGCGCCGGCCCGAGCTCGGCGCTGCCCCCCGGCAGCACGAGCCCGACCCTGAGCGGCCCGGTGCCCGCCACCGCCGCGGCCAGTTCGCCCAACCGGCCCGCCCCGCACAGGAACGGGCCGACCGCGTCGGCGTACCAGGCCGTGCGGTGGACGCGGTGCGCGGGCACCGCCTCGACGACCGGCAGGTTCCCCGGGGGGAACACCGCCGCGTCGTCGAAGAGGCCGCGGAACAGCTCCGGGACCGGCGAAGCCTGTGCCGGCGAGCCGTCGGCGCTCATCGCGCGGGCCCCCGACCCGCCCAGGTCCAGGCGTAGTTGGCGTCCTCGCTCGCCCGCCCGCCCTCGCCGAGCTCCAGCGGGCGGAAGGTGTCCACCATGACGGCCAGTTCGTCGAAGAACTCCGCGCCGATGCTGCGCTCGTAGGCGCCCGGCTGCGGCCCGTGGGTGTGCCCGCCCGGGTGCAGCGAGATCGAGCCCTGGGCGATGCCGGAGCCCTTGCGGGCCGCGTAGTCGCCGCCGCAGTAGAACATCACCTCGTCGCTGTCCACGTTGGCGTGGTAGTAGGGCACCGGGATCGACAGCGGGTGGTAGTCCACCTTGCGGGGAACGAAGTTGCAGATCACGAAGTTGTTGCCCTCGAACACCTGGTGGGCCGGCGGCGGCTGGTGGATCCGCCCGGTGATCGGCTCGAAGTCCCGGATGTTGAAGGCGTACGGGTACAGGCAGCCGTCCCAGCCGACCACGTCGAAGGGGTGGTGCGGCACGGTGTAGCGGGTGCCCGCGACCCCGTTCGGGCCGCGGTGCTTGACCAGCACGTCGACGTCGCCGTCGGCGTCGACCACCAGCGGCCCGACCGGCCCGCGGAAGTCCCGCTCGCAGTACGGCGCGTGCTCCAGCAGCTGCCCGTACTTGGAGAGGTAGCGCTTGACCGGGGTGATGTGGCTGTTGGCCTCGATGCAGTAGGCGCGCAGCGGTTCGTCCCCGGTCGGCACCCAGCGGTGGGTGGTGGCGCGCGGGATGATCACGTAGTCGCCCTGGCCGACCTCGATCGAGCCGAAGACCGTCTCGACCGTGCCCGCGCCGGACTCCACGTACACGCACTCGTCGCCGAGCCCGTTGCGGTACAGCTCGCTCGGGGCCCCGGCGGCGACGTACGAGATCCGCACGTCGCCGTTGCCGAGGACGAGCCGGCGGCTGCCGACGACGTCCGCGGACTTCCACTCCTGGTCCGCGAACAGCTCGTGCAGCTTGAGGTGGCGGGGGAGCAGGGGATGGTTGGGCACCGTGGACTGGTCGGGCAGCTCCCACGGCACCGCGTCGACCACCGCCGAGGGGATGCCCCGGTGGTAGAGCAGCGAGGAGTCGGAGGAGAAGCCCTCCTCGCCCATCAACTCCTCGTAGTACAGCCCGCCTTCGGGTGTGCGGTGCTGGGTGTGCCGCTTGGGCGGGATGCTGCCCAGCTGCCGGTAGTACGCCATCTCCGTGCTCCTCCTCGACGCCTCGAACGTCCGTCAGGGCCGCCGTCAATCAGGGTAGGCCGACGCTCACAGGTTGCCGCGACGGTCCTGCTCGCGCTCGATGGACTCGAACAGCGCCTTGAAGTTGCCCTTGCCGAAGCCCAGCGAACCGTGCCGCTCGATGAACTCGTAGAAGACGGTCGGACGGTCGCCGATCGGCTTGGTGAAGATCTGCAGCAGGTAGCCGTCCTCGTCGCGGTCGACCAGGATGCCGCGCTTCTTCAACTCCTCGATCGGCACCCGCACCTTGCCGATGCGCTCCCGCAGTTCCGGGTCGTCGTAGTAGGCGTCCGGGGTGTTGAGGAACTCGACGCCGCGCGAGCGCAGCACGTCGACGGTGGTGAGGATGTCGTTGGTGGCGAGTGCCATGTGCTGGCAGCCGGGGCCGGTGTAGAACTCCAGGTACTCGTCGATCTGGGACTTCTTCTTGGCGATGGCCGGCTCGTTGAGCGGGAACTTCACCCGGTGGTTGCCGCTGGCGACGACCTTGGACATCAGGGCGGAGTACTCGGTGGCGATGTCGTCGCCGACGAACTCGGCCATGTTCACGAAGCCCATGACCCGGTTGTAGAACTGGACCCACTCGTCCATCCGGCCCAGCTCGACGTTGCCGACGGCGTGGTCGAGGGCCTGGAACAGGCGCTTGGGGGTGCCCTCCGGGCGGGTGACGCTGCTCTTCGCCACGACGTAGCCCGGCAGGTACGGGCCCTGGTAGCGGGAGCGGTCGATCAGGGTGTGGCGGGTCTCGCCGTAGGTGGCGATGGCCGCGCGGCGCACGGTGCCGTTCTCGTCCGAGACGTCGTTCGGCTCCTCCAGGACGGTGGCGCCGCTGGCCCGGGCGTGCTCGATGCACTTGTCGACGTCCGGGACCTCCAGGGCGAGGTCGACCACGCCGTCGCCGTGCCGGCGGTGGTGGTCCAGCAGCGCGCTGTCCGGCTGGACGCCGCCCTTGATCACGAAGCGGCAGGAGCCGGAGCGCAGCACGTAGGCCTTGCGGTCGCGGCGGCCGGTCTCCGGGCCGGAGTAGGCGACCAGCTCCATGCCGAACACGACCTGGTAGAACTGGGCCGTCTGGGTGGCGTTGCCGACCACGAAGACGACCGCGTCCTGGGCGGTGACCGGGAACGGGTCGGAGGCCTGGTCGTGCTCGACGAGGCCGACGAGGCGGCGCAGCTGGTCGGCGTCGAGGCCGGCCTCGCGCTCCTCGGGGGTCAGCTCAAGGGCGTGGGACTGCGGGGTCATCGCTCGTTCCTCCAGTCAGGGCCTCGGCGTTGAGGCTTCCGGGGGTGTTCGGGGGCCTTGCGGCCCGCCGGGTCGGATCGCGTGGATCGCGGCCGCACGGCGACGGGTGGGCGGTGCGGTTGCGGAGAGCTTGCTCCTGTCGTGGGGGTTGGGCAACAGGTCGGTTTTTCACTGCTCAATGTGTACAAGCTGGCCAGGAAATCCCGGCTTCGGCTGCGCAAAATGCGCTGCCTCCGGGCGGTCGCCGCCCGAATTCTGTGCAGCCGCACCTACCGGTCCACGGGGCCGGGCCCGTCGGCGGGCGGGAGGTGGCGCAGGAACCAGTCCCCGGCCAGCTCAGCGGCCTGGTCGAGGGTGCCGGGCTCCTCGAACAGATGGCTCGCGCGCGGCACCACCACCAGCTCGCCCACGCCGCCCAGCCGGGCCAGGGCCCGCCGGTTGAGGTCCAGCACGGCGGTGTCGAGCGCGCCGACCACGAGCAGCGTCGGCGCGTCCACCCGGGCCAGCACGTCCGGCCCGGCGAGGTCCGGCCGCCCGCCCCGGGAGACCACGGCACCTACCGCGGGGCCCAGTTCGGCGGCCGTGTACAGCGCGGCGGCCGCGCCGGTGCTGGCGCCGAACAGCCCCAGCGGCAGCCCACGAGCCCCCTCGGTGCGCCCCAGCTCCTCGGCCACGGCGGTCAGCCGCGAACCGAGCAGGGCGACGTCGAACACCTTGCGCCGGTCCGGCTCCTCGGCCTCGGTGAGCAGGTCGAACAGCAGGGTGCCCAGCCCGCGGCGGTTCAGGTGCCGGGCGACGTGCCGGTTGCGCGGACTGCGCCGGCCGCTGCCGCTGCCGTGCGCGAAGACCACTGCCGCGCGGGCCCCGGCCGGCACGGTCAGCCGGCCGGTCAGCCGGACCCCGGCTACGGCCAGCGGCAGCTCGCGGTCGATGCCGTTCCCGTCGGGTGGCTCGCCGTCGGGCGGTTGGCGGTCGTGCGGTTCGCCGCCGGGCGGTCCGCGTCGGGCCTCGGCCAGCAGCCGCAGCACCTCCTCGTCGCCGGTCTGCGTGAAGTCGGCGTAGAACTCGCCGATCGCGAAGAACGGCGACGGCGTGTCGACGCAGACCAGCTCGTCGGCGACCTCGGACAGCCGCTCCGTCCAGTCCTGCGGCGCCACCGGGACGGCCAGCACCACCCGCGCCGCCCCGCGCGCCCGGACGATCCGGCAGGCGGCCCGGGCGGTCGAGCCGGTGGCGACGCCGTCGTCCACCACGACCACCGTGCGCCCGCGCAGGTCCGCCGCCGGGCGGTCGCCCCGGTAGCGCAGCGCCCGGCGCTCCAACTCGGCGCGCTCGCGCCACTCCACCTGCGCCAGCTGCCCGTCACCCACCCCGGCGAGCCGGATGACCTGCTCGTTCAGCACCCGGATGCCGTCCTCGCCGATCGCCCCCATGCCCAGCTCGGGCTGGTACGGCACGCCCAGCTTGCGGATCACGCAGATGTCCAGCGGCGCACCGAGCGCCGCCGCCACCTCGGCCGCCACCGGTACGCCGCCCCGGGGCAGGGCGACCACCACGGTGCCGGGGCCGGCGAGGTGGCCGAGCCGGCCGGCCAGGCGGCGGCCGGCCTCTGCGCGGTCGGTGAAGGGGGTTCCGGTGACGTGCATTCCACGGCCTCCGGGTTCCACCGTACGCCGGTCCGGTACACCGGTCCCGGGCGTCGCTGCGGGGGGTTCGGTGGGCTGTCCGGCGGCCGCCTGCTGGGGGCCGTACGGGGGGCGTGCGGGGCCGGTGGGACAGGGGGCGGGACCGGGGTGGGACCGGGGCGGCCACGGGCCCGGGACCGCGACGGGCACCGCCCGGGACTTCGCGCGTACGGGCCCGGGACGGTCCGGCCGCGCGGCCGGGAACGGGACGGGACGACACCCCCGTGCGACCGGGACGGCGGGCGGCGGAACGTGGTGCGCAGAGGCGGTCCGCAGAGCCCGCCCAGAGCACCGAAGGAGCGTCCGAGATGCCGGGCACCGTCATCACCGACCTGCGCCGCCGCGGCTGCGCCGTCGACCCCGGAGGCCTGCTCGCGGGACCGCTGCGCGCCGTCGGCCTGCAGTGGCTCGAACCGGGACGGAGCGCCGAGGTGACCGCCGAGGGCGTCGAGCACGCGCTGTACGTCACCGCGGGCTCCGGCCTCGCCGCCTTGCCGGAGGACGTCGTGCACCCCGACCACCCCGAGCGCGCCGACACCGGCCTGCCGCTGGTCGAGGGCACCGCCGTCGTGCTCCCGCTCGGCGCGCGGACCGTCCTGACCGCCGGAACGGCCGGACTGGAGTACTTCCACGCCGTCCTGGCCGTCCCCCCGTCCGCGGAGCCGGCCGCCGAACCCTCCCCCGAAGTACCCGAAGTACCCGAAGGACTCGAAGAACCCGAAGAACCCGAAGAAGGTGACCAGAGGTGATCGTCACCACCGACACCGGCTCCGCCATGGTCCTGCTCGGCCCGAACGGGGAGCGGGTCCGGATCCGCTCACTGGCCCGTCGTGCCATGCTCGCCAGCGCCTGCGAGGCCTTCGACCACCTGCGGCTGAGTCCGGGCGCCCATCACGTCCTGCCCGGGCGGCCCGACGCCGAGACGGTACTGCACGTCCTGCGCGGCGCCGCCGTCATCGGGCAACTCGCCGACCAGCCGGACCATTTGGCCTCGGACGGCGACCTGCTGCTGGCCCGCAGGGGCCGCACCCTGCGGATCGAGGCCGGCCCGCTCGGCGCGGAACTGCTCTGCCTCACCCTGGCCGTGCCCCGCCACCGCGCCGGCACCCGGGCTTCCCTCGCCCACCGTCGCGCCGAACGCCGCGACCGGCCCTGACCTTCACCGTTCTCCGGGAGCCACTTGTGATCCTCGTCCCCGCTGCCGTCCCGCGCACCGCGCCCGTCTTCCAGCGGCTGATCGACCCCGGGCGCCGTCCGGCCGTCCGTGCCGCGCTGACCGTCGAGACCCTGCCGCCCGGCGTCCTGGTCGAGCAACTTCCTTGCGAACCGGTCGAGTCGGTCACCGTGGTGCTGGCCGGACGGCTGTCCGCGGGCGGCCGGATCCTGTCCCCGGGCGAGGCGCTGCACCACCCGCCCGGCAGCAGTCACCGGCTCACCGCCGTGCGCGGCGCACCGACCGCCGTGCTCACCGTCCGGCCGGTCCTGTCCGCAGCCGACATCCCCGTCCAGCGCGGCGGTTCGCGAGCCCTCGGGCCCGTCCGGTCCGCCCGGCGGATCGCCGTCGACACCGTGCTGCTCGCCCCCGGCGGGCAGCACGGGCCGTACGCCGTGGCCGCGGTGGACACGTTCCTGGTGCTGCTCTCCGGCGCCGACGCCCGCCTCGCTCTCGGCGACCGTGAAGTGCCCTTGTTCCCAGGTGACTTGGTCTACCTCCGGGCCGGTGAGCGGTACGTCCTGCGGGCCGGTGCGGGTGAGCCGGTGGCCGCCGTGCGTGGCCGGGTCGGCGCGGTTCTGGGACCTGAACAGGACCTCGAACCCATGCGAACGGGGCAGGCCCGTCCGCACAGTGGTGGGCAGAGCGATTGATCGATCGGATCGGCCGCTCGGAAGAATCAGGAGTACCACCTCATGTCCACGAACACCGCGACTGCCTCGACGACTGCGACCATGATGATCTGTACGGCTGGAGTGCTGGCGGGCGTGATCGCGGCAGCCCTGGCACTGCGCAAGGTCTGTTCCGGCTCCGCCTCGGAGTCGATCGGGCGTTCCGGGTCGAAGTCCGGCACGGTCACGCCGAAGGATTGCCCGTTCGGATGCGGGCCCGGCCAGTAGCTCACCCCGGCCGCCCCCTCTTCCGACTGACAGATGACAACGAACAGCTGACAGATTTCAACATCTGTCAGCTGTTCGTTGTCATCTGTCAGCTGTTATCCGTCGGCTCTCGCCCGCTGCCGGCTGCCCGCTGCCCGCCGCCCGCTCGCACCGCCACCCCCGGGCCCGCTAGTGCTGAGCCCGCTACCGGTTGGCCGCCGCCGAGCGCGGCAGCACCGCCAGTACCTGCGTGCCGTGCTGCTGGGGCAGCGGTCCGACGGTGCAGCGGCCGCCGATCTCCGCGGCCCGGTCCGCCATCGACCGCAGGCCGACCCCGCCGCCGGGCGGTTCGTCGACGGTCTCGGTCTCCCGGTACCCGACCCCGTCGTCCTGCACGGTCAGCGTCAGCGCCTCGTCGTCCACCCGGAGCGCCACCCGCACGGTCCGGGCCCGGGCGTGCCGCAGCACGTTGTTGAGCGCCTCCGCGCTGATGCGGTAGGCCGCGACCTCCACCGCCGCCGCCAGCTCCGGCAGCGGCTCCGGCGAGACCTCGACCGTCACGGTCAGCCCGGCCCCGCTGAAGTTGTCCGCCAGCTGCCGGACCGCCCGGGCCAGTCCGAGTTCGCCCAGCGGCGCCGGCCCGAGCCGGTCGGTGATCCGGCGGACCTCCTGGATCGCCATCCCCAGGCCCTCGGAGACCGTGTGCAGCGGGTCCGCGAGCCCGCCCTCCGCCGTCGAGGCCGCGTTGTCCACCCGCAGTCGCAGGCCGGCCAGGGCCGGTCCGAGCCCGTCGTGGATGTCCCGCCGCAGCCACCGTCGTTCCTCCTCCCGGGCGGCGATGATCTGCTCCCGGCTGGCCAGCAGGTCCTCCTGGAGCTGCAGGGAGGCGACGGCGGGCGAGGCCTGGTCGGCGAGCGAGCGCAGGATGTCGACGTCGGTCGCCGCCAGCCGCTCCTCGCCCGTCCGCAGCCCGACGGTCAACTCGCCGATCGGCAGCCCGTTGTGGACGAGCGCGAAGCCCTGGCTGCGGCCGTTCAGCCGCCCGGCGGTGGCCAGCGTGCGCCGTCCGGCCCGGGTGGTGACGGCCAGGGTGACGCCGGGCAGTTTGAGTTCCTCGGCGACCGTCGCGCACAGCGCCGCCGGCAGCTGCTCCGGGTCGACGACCTGCCGCACCCGCCCCGCGAGCGTGCGCAGCACCTGGTAGGGCTGCGCGCGTTCGCCGTAGTACAGCCGGTCCACCACGGCGACGGCTCGTCGCGCCGCCTTCGGCAGGGTGGCGCCGAGCGCGTACACCAGGGCGATCAGCAGCAGGGCGGGCCCACCGCGCCCCGGTAGCAGCGAGTTGGACAGTGCGGCGGCGGCCACCACGAACAGTCCGGTGACGCCGGTGCCCAGCAACAGCCCGATCAGGACGCTGCGGGCCGCCCGGTCGAGCCGCCAGCCGTGGTCCCGGATCACCAGGAAGCCGATCGCGACGGCCCAGACCGCCCCCGCCGCGGTGAACAGCCAGTAGCTGAGCCAGTAGTGGTCGGCCCGGTTGCGCATGTAGAAGTCCTGCAGCGCGACCCAGAGCACGTACGCCCCGAGCATGCCCGCCACCCGCAGCCGGTGCCGACGGGTCTCGGCCGCGTCGCGCCCCGGGACGGCGGCCGGCCGCAGCAGCCGGGACAGCAGGACCAGCGTGACGAACCCGAGCACGCACTCGCTGATCAGCAGGTCGTGGCCGCCCAGTCCGTCGACCACTCTCACGGCGAGGTGCGCCGGCGGGCTGTCGGCCAGCGGATTGGTCCGCCCGTAGGTCGTCGGGTCGGCGAGGCCCTGGGCCACCTCGGCGTTCACCCACACGCCGACGGCCCCGATGAACCACCACCATCGCCGCGTCGTCAGCCGTCCGCTCGGCAGCCAGAGCGGCAGCGCGTAGATGAGCGTCGTCCTGACCGCGCTGAGCACCGTGTCGAAGGCCAGCACGGCGCCGGCGATGCCCGGGTCGCGGACCTCGACCCAGAGCGGTGCGGCCGCCACCCGGGGGAGGATGTTGGTGAGCGCGTAGACGAGCATCACCCAGCCGAGCGGGCTGCCCGGGCGGTGCGCGTGGAGCAGCATGCCGGCCCCGGCGGTCGGCAGGGCGTAGACCAGGATGGCGAGTTCGTCGCGGGGGTGGGAGACGCCCGGTTCGCCGAGGTGGACGAGCACGTAGCAGATCCACACCGTCGCCGAGACGAAGCAGAGCGCGGTGACGACCGCGGCGGCGGTCAGTTGCCGCTCGGCCCGGGTGCGGCGCGGGGGAGAGGAGACCGTGATCATGGCACCACCTCGGTTCTCGACAGCGGGTGTTCCGCCGGCCGCGTCGTGGTCCGCCGGCGCCTCGTCCCCAGGGTGTCCGGTCCCAGTCTGCTCGGCCCGGTGTCCCGGTCGCCTGAGGCAGCGGTCACGCATTCCGGGCGGGACGGCGGTGGGCGCCACCCCCGCCGTGCGGACGACCTCCGGGCATGTCACGGAGAGTCACGTGATCGCCGCTGCTAGTGTCGGCCGGGTGGATGAACACCAGCTGGTCGCACCCTCCGGCCCGGCGGGCGGGGCGGCACCCGTTCGGGTACTGATCGTCGACGATCACCCCCTCTTTCGGGAGGGGCTCAAGGCGGCGCTGGAGAGTGCCGAGGGCGTCACCGTGGTGGCCGAGGCCGAGCGGGTCGCCGATGTCCCGGACGCGGTCGCCCGACACAGCCCGAACGTGGTGATCATGGACCTCTCCCTGCCCGACGGCTCCGGGCTTGAGGCCGTCCGCCGGCTCTCCGGCCAGGAGCAGTCCCCGCCGGTGCTGATGCTGACCATGTCGGACGACGACGGCAACCTGCTCGCCGCGCTCCAGGCGGGCGCCCGCGGCTACCTGGTCAAGGGCGCGGGGCGCGAGGAGGTGCTGCACGCCGTCCGGACGGTCGCCGCGGGCGGCGCGGTGTTCGGCGGCGAGGTCGCCGGGCGGATCACGGCGCTGCTGGCCGGGGCGAAGATGCGCGAGGCCGGGCAGCTCTTCCCCGACCTCACCGCCCGCGAGGCCGAGGTGCTGGACCTGGTGGCGCGCGGCCACGACAACCGGCGGATCGCCCGGGAGCTCGTGGTCGCGGAGAAGACCGTCCGCAACCACGTCACCCACATCTTCGAGAAACTGCACGTCGCGACCCGCGCGGAGGCCGTCGCCCGGGCCCGCGACATGGGCCTCGGCGACGGCTGAAACCGCCCCCGACGGGGGAGCGCCGCAGCCGTCCGGGGGTGCCGGTCCGCCGACCGGCACCCCCGGAGTCGTCCTGGTCCCACCGGACCTACGACTGCGTCACCATTGCGTCACGGCTGCATCTCGTACGCGCCCGAGAGCGCCTCGACCCGCGCCCACACCTTCGCGGCGCGCTCGGCGTCCGCCACCGGGCGGCGCACGTTGGCCAGCGCCCAGGCGGCCTGCTCCTCGGTGGCGGAGGCCTTGCCGTGCAGCTCGGTCGCGTGCGCGGAGAAGTCGCGGACCAGCGCGTCGAACACCTGGTCCAGGACATCGGCGTCGAGGCCGGTCAGCTCGGCCTGCTCCAGCACCAGCTGGCCGTAGACGATCAGCGCGAACAGCTGGCCGATCTCCAGCAGGAAGTCCAGGTCGGCCTGCTGCTCCTTGCTCGGCGCGTGCTTGAGCAGCAACTCGCAGAAGCCGTCGGCCTGCTCGCGGAAACGGGCGACGTTCGGCAGCTGGGCGTGCCGGTCGTAGGCGGCGCGCCAGTCGTGGAAGCGGATCGCGCCGAGGCCGCGGGCCGGGCCCTGGTGGAACAGGAAGGCGTCGTCGGCGGCGTCCAGCCGGGTCGGCACCGGCGGGTACTCGGCGGGTGCGAACAGGTAGTTGCCCATGAACTTGAGGATCAGCGCCAGGTTGACGTGGACCGTGCCCTCCAGCTTCGGCAGGCCGCGGATGTCCTTGGCGGCCTTGTCGAAGTAGGTGTCCGCCTCGAAGCCCTTGGCCGCGATGACGTCCCACATCAGGTCGATGACCTTCTCGCCCTCGGTGGTGACCTTCATCTTGGTCATCGGATTGAAGAGCAGGTAGCGGCGGTCCTCGGCGGAGGCCGTGCGGAAGTAGTCGACGGCCCGCGCGCTGAACAGCTTCATCGCCACCAGACGGGCGTACGCGTCGGTCAACTCCCGCCGCACGTGCGGGAAGTCGGTGACCTTGCGGCCGTACAGCACCCGGTTGTGGGCGTGCGTGACGGCCTCGTACATCGCGTGCTCGCAGATGCCGACCGAGGCGGTGCAGAGGTTGAACTTGCCGACGTTGACGGTGTTCAGCGCGGCGTCGAAGGCGGCCTGCCCGGTGTGCAGCACGTCCTCGGCCCGGACCGGGTAGTCCTCCAGACGGAACTCGCTGACGTACATCTGGGCGTTCACGACGTTCTTGACCAGGTGGTACGCGTCGTGGCGGCTGTCGGCGGCGAAGAAGACGTAGCCCTCGGGGCCCTCGACGTCCGAGCGGCGGCCGAACACCGAGACCAGGCCGGCCACGTTGCCGTTGCCGATGTAGTACTTGGGGCCGGTCGCGGTGAAGCCGCCCTCGCCGTCCGGGGTGAGGATCATGTCGGTGGAGTAGATGTCGGCGCCGTGGGAGCGCTCGGACAGGCCGAAGGCCATCACGTGGCCCTCGGCGAGGAGCTTGGCGGCGCGGGCCCGGACGGCCTCGTTCTCGCTCTGCCAGACCGGGCCGAGGCCCAGGATGGTGACCTGCCAGGTGTACCAGTAGCCGAGGCCGTAGAAGCCGAGGATCTCGTTCAGCTCGGCGATCCGCGCGGTGTCCCAGCGCTTGTCGGCGTCGGCCGCGGACGGGGTCAGGAACTCCGCGAACAGGCCCTCCCTGGCGGCGAATTCGAGGAAGTCGCCGTACCAGGCGCGGTCGATGTAGGTGTCGATGAGCGCCTTCTTGCCGCGGGACTCGAACCAGTCGACGGTCGCGCGCAGCAGTCGGCGGGTCGGCTCGTCGAACTGCGCGGGGTCGTAGGTGCGCGGGTTGAAGAGCATCGGGGGCTCCCAGGGGGTCGAGGGTGTGAGGACTCGGCGGGGCGGGGTGCGGCGGGCGGGTGGACGGACGGCGGCGAACAGAGTTCAGAAGACAGATGTCAGCGAACAGATTTCAGATTTCAAACTCCGTCATCTGTTATCTGTCATCTGTGATCTGTTCCCCGTCCGTCCTCCGCGAGCCGGCGCAGGGTGGCGAGCACGTCGTCCAGCCAGGCGAGGGTCATCCGCTCGAACTCGATGCCGCCGCGCAGCACGACGTGCTGGAGCTCCTGCCGGGTGTCCAGCGCGGTGAGGTCGGGGAAGTCCCGCTGCTCACCGTGCAGGTAGCGGGCGAGGAGGGCGGCGTGGCTGTCGCGGTGCCGCTCGACCTCGGAGATCAGCGCGGCCGGGTCGTCGAAGGCGGCGGCCCGGATCTTGACCGCGAGCTCGTGCCGTACGGTCTCCGGTTCGACCGGTTCGCGCAGCCAGTCGGCCAGCGCGGCCCGTCCGGGCCCGGCCGCCGAGTAGACCTTCTTGTCCGGGCGGCCGTCCTGCGCGACCTCCTCGGCGGCGACCCAGCCGTCCGCCTCCATCCGCCGCAGCACCCGGTAGATCTGCTGGTGGGTGGCGGTCCAGAAGCGTCCGATGGAGCGGTCGAAGCGCCGGGCCAGTTCGTACCCGGAGCCGGGCTGCTCCAGCAGCGAGACGAGGATCGCGTGCTCCAGTGCCATGCCCAGCATCCTGCTATGCAACGAGTTGCATAGGCAATGGGCCCTCGGAGTGTTGAGACGCAGGTCACCGGCGTGATCGGATGGTTATCGGTCATTCCGGACTATCAGGTGCAAAACCTTGGAGAAGCGCCAGAATAGGTACGGGGCTTGCCCCTTCCCATGGTCCGAAACCACAGGAGGTGGTATCGGTGGCAACCCATGTGCCGACAGGCATGGAGCACCACCCGGACATCGTCGAACTCCGGGAACACTACGAGCGGGTCACCTCGACCCCCCGCGCCCAGGGCGTCGAAGCCCTGGCCGTTCTGGCCGGCCTGTTCCTCGCGGCATCGCCGTGGATCGTCGGCTTCACCGCGTTCAGCACCCTGACCGTGACCTGCCTGATCGTCGGGCTGGCCTACACGGCACTGATGGCCGGCTACGGCTCGGCCTACGAGCGCACCCACGCGAGGGCCTGGGCCGCCGCCGCGCTCGGTATCTGGACGATCATCTCTCCCTGGGCCGTCTCCGGGTCCGTCGCGCACGGCAAGAACATCGTCACCTGCGTCATCGTCGGTGCCGTGATGTTCCTGCTCGGACTCGCGGCGATCTCGATGGCCACGATCACGTCGAACGGAGCAGCGATGCGGCTCGGCCGGGCCGGCCGCGCCAAGGGCTGACCTTCCCCGCAGCCCGCGTCCGGGGCACGGAGGGCACTCGTGCCCGCCGCGCCCCGGCGCACCGGCCGACGAGGCCGGGCCGGGCCGGCTACGGGTGCGTCATCCGCAGCACGTCCAGCGCCCGGTCCAGCTCCTCCTCGGTGAGCGCGCCCCGCTCGACGTACCCGCGTTCCAGCACCACCTGGCGGATGGTCTTCCGCTCGGCCAGCGCCTGCTTGGCGACCTTCGCCGCCTCCTCGTACCCGATGTAGCGGTTCAGCGGCGTCACCACCGAGGGCGAGGACTCCGCGTACTCGCGGGCCCGTTCGACGTTCGCGGTGATGCCGTCCACCGTCCGGTCCGCCAGCAGCCGGGCGCTGTTGGCCAGCAGCCGCACCGACTCCAGCACGTTGCGGGCGATCACCGGGAGCATCACGTTCAGCTCGAAGTTGCCGCTCGCGCCGGCCAGCGTCACCGTCGCGTCGTTGCCCACCACCTGGGCGGCGACCATCAGCACCACCTCGGGCAGCACCGGGTTCACCTTGCCCGGCATGATGGACGAGCCGGGCTGCAGATCCGGCAGGTTGATCTCGCCCAGGCCGGTGCGCGGACCGGAGCCCATCCACCGCAGGTCGTTCGCGATCTTCGTGAACCCCACCGCCACCGTGCGCAGTTGGCCGCTCAGCTCGACCAGCGCGTCCCGCGCGCCCTGCGCCTCGAAGTGGTCGCGGGCCTCGGTCAGCGGCAGCCCGGTGGCCCGGGCGACCTCCTCGATGACGGCCGCCGGGAACCCGGGCGGGGTGTTGATGCCGGTGCCCACCGCCGTTCCGCCGAGCGGCAGTTCGGCGACCCGGGGGAGGGTCGCCAGCAGCCGCTCCCGCCCGTGCCGCACCTGGGCCGCGTAGCCGCCGAACTCCTGGCCGAGGGTGACGGGCGTGGCGTCCATCAGGTGCGTACGGCCGGACTTGACCACCTGCGCGAACTCGACCGACTTGCGCTCCAGCGCCTCCGCCAGGTGCTCCAGCGCCGGGATCAGGTCGTGGGTGACGGCGGCGGTGGCGGCGATGTGGATCGAGGACGGGAACACGTCGTTGGACGACTGGCTCGCGTTCACCTGGTCGTTCGGGTGGACCGGCCGCCCCAGCCGCTCGCCGGCCAGGGTGGCGATCACCTCGTTGGCGTTCATGTTGGACGAGGTGCCCGAACCGGTCTGGAACACGTCCACCGGGAACTCGTCGTCCCAGCGGCCCTCCGCGACCTCCTCGGCGGCCGCCGCGATCGCCCCGGCCGTCTCCTCGTCCAGGACCCCGAGGCGGGCGTTCACCCGCGCCGCGGCCGCCTTGACCCGGGCCAGCGCGGCGATGTGCGCGCGCTCCAGCCGTTGGCCGGACACCGGGAAGTTCTCCACCGCCCGCTGCGTCTGCGCCTGCCACTTCGCGGCCGCCGGCACCCGCACCTCGCCCATCGAGTCGTGCTCGACCCGGTACTCCTGCGGCTTCTCCCGCTCGTCACCCATCGCGCGCTGCACCTCCTGTACGGGCCGGTCCGGCCCGGTCACGGGACTTCCGATCACCACAGCCGCTCGCGGGCCCCGGGTATTTCCACCCGCAGCAGCCCACCCGGCTCGGCGCCGAGCTGCCCGACGACCGTGCCGTCCGGGGCCCACACGCCGGAGCGGCCCGAGGTCTCCGCGAACTCGCCGCTGGCCCCGGCACTGGTGGACAGTACGCCCCAGACCCCGTGCGCGCCGGTCCGCTCCCGCAGGTGCCCGGCGAGCCGCTCGGCCTGCGCGGGGCCGGGACCGTACAGGGTGGAGGCGACGTAGGCGTCGATGCCGAGGGCGGCGGTCTCCTCGGCGTGGGCCGGGTCGGCGGCGTCGGCGCACACCGCCAGGCCGAGCCGCAGGCCGTCCAGCTCCAGCACGACGGGCCGCTCGCCGGGGCTGAACCGGTCGAGCTCCGGCCCGTGCAGCCGCATCTTGCGGTAGACGACCCGGGCGCCCCCGCCGGTGACCGCCAGGGTGGCGATGGACTCGCGCCCGTCGGCCTCCGCGACCGGCGCGCCGACCAGCGCCAGGGCGCCGGTGGCGCCGCAGGCCTCGACCAGCGGGGCGAGCCGGGCGTCCGCCGGGTCGACGGCGGGGGCGGTCAGGTCGTAGCCGGTCAGGGACAGCTCGGGGAACACCACCAGTCGGGTCCCCGCCTCCCGGACGGCCGCGGCGTGCCGTCCGGCGTTGACGGCCAGGGTGTCCGGACGGCCGGGGGCGGCGCAGACGGGCTGGGCGACGGTGACCGTGACGGCGGCGGGGGTGGCGGGCGCGGTGCCGACGTCGGCGAGCGGCGCGGACGCAGGCGCGGACGAGGGCACGGCGGAGCCTCCGGCGGGCGGGGGAGTCGATGGTCAAGATCAACCTATGGGTCCCTCGGACGGCCGGGCAACAGTTCGGCGACCGCCGAAACCACGCCGCCCCGCCCCGCCGACCGCACCAGGTGGACGGCCCTCGGCCGTTCGCGCCATGATCACTCGAACGAGTGAGATCCCGGCCGGAACGCTTCAAACGGTCGTACGGCACTTCGTACGCTCCTGACCGGGTCGGGCGGATTCCGACCGCCCCGGAGCGCCGCGATCCGGCCCGGGGAAACCGACGCAGGGGGCGGACCGGATGACCACAGAACACGACGGCAACGACACCCACCGCGGCCTGACCAGACGGCAGCTGCTCGGCGCCTCCGCGGCGCTCGGCGGCGCAGCCTGGCTGCTGCGCGGCACCATCGGCCCCGACAGCGCCGAGGCGGCCACGCCCGTACCGCCCGGCCTTCCCGCCGGCACCGAGCTGTACCAGCGGGTGTTCCAGAACTGGTCCGGCGAGATCCGCACCGACCAGCTGTGGACCTGCGCACCGCGCACCCCCGAAGAGGTCCCGGCCCTCGCCGACTGGGCGCACGCCAACGGCTGGCGGCTGCGCGCCACCGGCTACCGGCACACCTGGGCCCCGCTCACCGTCGCCAACGGCACCCCGGCCGACGCCCGCGTCCTACTCGTGGACACCAACCGGTACCTCACGGCCATCACCGCCGACTCACCCACCACCGTGCGGGCGCAGACCGGCGCGAGCATGGACGCGCTGCTCACCCACCTGTCCGACCGGGGCCTCGGCCTGACGGCCTGCCCGGCGCCGGGCGACCTCACCGTCGGCGGAGTGCTCGCCATCGGCGGCCACGGCACCGCCACCGGCGCCGGCGGCGAACTGCGCCCGGACGGGCATGGCTACGGCTCGGTCAGCAACCAGGTGGTCAAGCTCACCGCCGTCGTCCTCGACCCGGCGACCGGCCGCTACGCGCTGCGCACCTTCGACCGCGCCGAGGCCGACAGCGCCGCGTTCCTGGTGCACCTCGGCCGCGCCTTCCTCACCGAGGTCGTGCTGCGCGTCGGAGCCGACCGCCCGCTGCGCTGCGTCAGCCGGCTGGACATCCCGGCGAGCGACCTGTTCGCCCGCCCCGGCACCCCCACCGGCGGCGGCGGACTGCTCGGCGGACTGCTGGGCGGCGGCGGTGGCCCGCGCACCCTCGCCGACTTCGTCGAGCGCGACGGCCGGGTCGAGGCGATCTGGTTCGCCTACACCGACTACCCGTGGCTCAAGACCTGGACCGTCGCCCCGAGCAAGCCGCTCGCCTCCCGGGCCGTCGACCAGCCCTACAACTACCCCTTCTCGGACAGCATTCCGGAACCGGTCGCCCGACTGGCCGGCCAAATCATCTCCGGCGCCTGGGGATCGGCCCCGCTGTTCGGCCAACTCCAGTACCTCATCGCCAAGGTGGCGCTCACCGGCGACCTCACCGACGTCCTGCTCTCCGGCGGACTGCTGCGTGACCTGCTCACCGGCGACCTGATCACCCACCTGCTCGCCGGCGGCCTGCGCTCCGACCTCTGGGGCCCCTCGCGCGCCCTGCTGCAGTACGTCCGGCCCACCACGCTGCGGGTCACCGCCAACGGCTACGCGATCCTGACCAAGCGCGCCGACCTGCAGTGGGTGGTCAGCGAATTCGCCGCCTACTACCGGCAGTTGCTCGGCGAGTACCAGGCCAGGGGCGAGTTCCCGGTGAACGGCGCGGTGGAGATCCGGGTCACCGGCCTGGACGACCCGTCCTACTCCGGCGTCCCCGGCGCCCGGCCGCCGCTGCTGTCCGCGCTGCGCCCCCGGGCGGACCGCCCTGAGTGGGACACCGCGGTCTGGCTCGACGTCCTCGCCTTCCCCGGCACGCCCGGACTGGAGCGCTTCGCCCGGGACTTGGAGCAGTGGCTGCTGCGCACCTTCGACGGCACCCGGGCCGGGGCGAGGGTCGAGTGGTCCAAGGGGTGGGCGTACACGGCGGACGCCGCCTGGTCCGACCAGGACGTGATCGGCCGGGCCATTCCCGACAGCCTGCGCGCCGGGGGCGGGCCCGGCTGGGACGAGGCGGTCGCCACGCTCGACCGGTACGACCCGCACCGGGTGTTCGGGAACCCATTCCTGGACGGGCTGTTGAAGTAACGGCGAACGGCGAACGGCTGACAGAGAACAGGTAACAGATGACAGCTGACAGATTTCGAAATCTGTCAGCTGTCATCTGTTTGCCGTCACCCGTCAGATGTGCTCCATCACGATCACCGCGAGGGTGTCCGGGGCCAGTGCGCGGAAGACGTGGGGGGCATCCCCGGGATAGCTGATGTAGTCGCCCGGGCCGAGTTCGACCGGCGTCTCGGTCGGGCCGACCAGGGCCCGGCCCGAGCCGATCAGCACGTGCTCGACGGTGCCGGGCATATGGGGCTCGGAAGCCCTGGTGTCGCCCGGCTGGGCCTCGATCCGGTAGATGTCGCGCCGGGCGTTCGGCGGGCAGGAGGAGAGCACCGTGGCCGCGTAGTTGGCCTGCTCGGAGTGGGTCACCGGGCCCTCGCCGGCCCGGAGCACCTTGACGGTGGGGCGCGGCGGGTCGACCAGCCTGCTGAACGGCACGTTCAGCGCGACCCCCAGCGCCCAGAGCGTCTCCACGCTGGGGTTGCCCGCGCCCGACTCCAGCTGCGAGAGCGTCGACTTGGCGATGCCGGCGCGGCGGGCCAGCTCGGCCATCGACAGTCCGCTGCGTTCGCGTTCGCGCCGGATGGACGCGGCGATCTGGCCGATCAGCTCCGCACCGGAGCCGTTGGCGCCCTCGGGTCGGGTGGTCCGGTCACTCATGCTCGCCACTCACGCTTTCTCCAGGCTCCTTCGGTCGGCTTCCCGCTGGTGGTGCCGTTCATGCTGCCACGCCGGTCCCCGGGTGGGTCGGGGTCATGGGGCCATGGGGCATGGGGCTGCGGGACCCAAGGGCGTTCGCCATATCGGTCCCTCCGTTCGCCTTGACGAACACGGGCTTCCCGGTTCATTCTGATGAACATGCGTTCGCTACTCCGAACACTCGAACATGCGACCCTTCGCGACATCGCCCTGGTCTGCCTCGCCGACGCACTCGTCGGCGCCTCCTTCGGCGCGATCAGCGTCTCCGGCGGCCTGCCGCTCTGGGTGCCGACCGCCCTCTCCGTCCTGGTCTTCGCGGGCGGCTCGCAGTTCGCGGCCGTCGGCGTGGTGCTGTCCGGTGGTGGCGTGCTCGCGGCCGTCGCCACCGGGCTGGTGCTCAACGCCCGGCTGCTCCCGTTCGGGTTCGCGGTCGCCGACGTACTCCAGGGCCCCTGGTGGCAAAGGCTGTTCGGGGCGCAGATGCTCACCGACGAGAGTGCGGCCTTCGCGCTCCAGCAGCACGAACCGCGCCGCCGCCGGGCGGCGTTCTGGGTCTGCGGGGTCTCGCTGTTCGTGGTGTGGAACGTGGCGGTGCTGCTCGGCGGCCTCGCCGGCGGACTGATCGGGGACACCGACGCGCTCGGGCTGGACGCGGCCTTCCCGGCCGTGCTGCTCGCGCTGGTGCTGCCCTCGCTCACCGACCGCGCGACTCGTACGGCCGCGGTGGTGGGCGCGGTGGTGGCCGTCGCGGCCACGCCCTTCGTGCCGGGCGGGCTGCCGGTGCTGCTGGCCCTGGCCGGGCTGCTGTTCGCCGGGCGGCCCGGGGCGGGGTCGGAACCGGGGGAGCCGGGGGAGCCGGGGGAGCCGGGAGAGCAGGCGGTCGCCCCGGCGGCCGTGAAGGAGGAGGTCCGATGATGCCGCTGTACGCGATCCTGCTGCTGGCCGCCGGCACGTACGCCTATCGGGTGGCCGGCCCACTGCTCGGGCACCGGCTCGCGCTCTCCGCGCGGGTCCGGCACCTGCTGGCGGTCGCGGCGGCGGTACTGCTGGTCGCACTGGTCGCGACCGGCGCGCTGACCCAGGGGCACGGCTTCGCCGGGTGGGCCCGTCCGGCGGGGGTGCTGGTCGCGGGCGTGCTCGCGTGGCGCCGGGCACCCTTCCCGGTGGTGGTCGTGGCCGGGGCGGCGACGGCGGCGCTGCTGAGGCTGTGCGGAGTGTGGTGACGGCGGACGGCGGACAGTGTTCAGCGAACAGATGACAGATTTCGAAATCTGTCATCTGTTCGCTGAACACTGTCATCTGTTATCTGTCAGTCGTCAGTCGTCAACCGCTCCGCCTGCACCTCGGGCCGCTTGCTGTCCCACAGCAGCTCCCACACCTTGAACACGCAGTGGTAGTCCCGCATGCTCCCCCGCGAGATCAGCAGGTAGGTGTCCCCGTCCCGCAGCAGCGTCTGCTGCCGACTGCTCATCGGATGCTCCGGGGTGTAGGTCGGGACGATCCGCCGCAGCTCCGCGACGGCCTCCTCCCGGGTGCCCTCGACCTCGCCGAGCACCTTGTTGCCCCAGGTCCGGTCCTTGCCGATCCCGACCGTCTCCTCGACGACCAGCGCCCAACGCGCCATGCCCCGCCTCCCCTTCCGTGTTCCGTACCGGCCGTTCGCGTTCGGCCCGGCCGTTCCCGTCAGCGCACCAGCGACTTGAAGAAGATGGTCGTCGGGTGCAGCACGCCGGTCGTGTCGGCCGCGTAGTCGGGCACCGAGCCGACCCGGGTCCAGCCCGCCGCCTCGTACATCCGCTCGGCCGGGCTGCCCGTCTCGGTGTCCAGCACCAGCAGCCGGATCCCCGACCGAGCCGCCCGCTCCTCCAGCGCCGCCAGCAGCCGCCCGGCCAGCCGCTGCCCGCGGTCCGCCGGGTGCACCATCAGCTTGGCCACCTCGCCCCGGTGCCGCCCGTTCGCCGTCGTGGCCGGCCGCAGCTGCACCGTCCCGGCGAGCCGCCCGTCGGCCGCCGCCCGGGCGGTCCACAGCACCAGCCGTCCGGCCGCGAGCTCGGGGACCAGTGCCCGCCACCACGCCGCGGACTCGTCCGGCTCCAGCGGGGCGAGGAAGCCGACCGAGGCACCGTCGTGGACGGTCGCCGTCAGCAGCCCGGCGAACTCGGCCACCGAACCGTCCAGTTCCTCGGCCGTCACCTCGTCGACCACGTACGCCGTGCCGGACATGTCGCCTTCCTCACTCGCTCCCGTCGGTCCCTGACCGGGCGGGTTGCGGAATACTCGCCGATGTCCCGCCGAGACTACAAGGAGCTTCCATGCCGAAGCCGACCCGGATCGACCCGGCCGACCTGCTCGCGGTCGGCGACCTCCTCACCGACGAGGAGCGGCTGGTCCGTGACACCGTCCGCCGGTTCACCGAGGAGCGGATCCGCCCGCACATCGGCGACTGGTTCGAGCGCGGTGTCTTCCCTGCCCGCGAACTCGCCCCCGAACTCGGCGCGCTGGGCGTGCTCGGCATGCACCTCGACGGCTACGGCTGCGCGGGCGCCGACGCCGTGGCGTACGGGGTCGCGTGTATGGAGCTGGAGGCGGCCGACTCGGGGCTGCGCAGCTTCGTCTCGGTCCAGGGCTCGCTGGCGATGCGCTCGATCCACGCCTTCGGCTCGGAGGAGCAGAAGCAGCGCTGGCTGCCCGGGATGGCGGCCGGTGAGCTGATCGGCTGCTTCGGCCTCACCGAGCCCGACTTCGGCTCGGACCCGGCGAACATGCGCACCCGGGCGGTCCGCAAGGGCGGCGAGGGCGGCGACTGGGTGCTGTCCGGCAGCAAGATGTGGATCACCAACGGCAGCATCTCCGACGTCGCCGTGGTCTGGGCGCAGACCGAGGAGGGCGTGCGCGGCTTCCTGGTCGAGCGCGGCACCCGTGGCCTGACCGCGACCGACGTGCACGGCAAGCTCTCCCTGCGCGCCTCCGTCACCAGCGAGCTGGCCTTCGACGAGGTCGTGCTGCCCGCCGACGCCGTGCTGCCCGGCGTCACCGGCCTGCGCGGCCCGCTCTCCTCCCTCAACGAGGCCCGCTACGGCATCCTCTGGGGCACCGTCGGCGCCGCCCGCGACTGCTACACCGCCGCGCTGGACTACGCGAAGAGCCGGATCCAGTTCGACCGCCCGATCGCCGGCTTCCAGCTGACCCAGCAGAAGCTGGTCGAGATGATGCTGGAGGTCGAGAAGGCGTACCTGGTGGCCCTGCGGATCGGCCGGCTCAAGGAGGAGAGCGCGGCCCGCCCGCCGCACGTCAGCTTCGGCAAGCTCAACAACGTGCGCACCGCGCTGGAGATCGCCCGTAGCGCCCGGACCGTCCTCGGCGCCAACGGCATCACCACCGAGTACCCGGTGCTGCGGCACGCCAACAACCTGGAGTCGGTGCTCACCTACGAGGGCACCAGCGAGATCCACACCCTGGTCCTCGGCGAGGCCATCACCGGCGAGTCCGCCTACCGCTGACCGACCGCCGGCCCCGCCCCGAACGGCGAATAACCGGTGGCCGGGCCCCTCGCGGCCCGGCTACCGTCCCGCCATGACCAGTCAGCCCGCCCGGCAGCAGCCCCCGACCACCACCCTCTGGCGCCCCACCGGCCCGGAGGAGCTGGCCCTGGTCGAGGCCGCCGACCGGCGCGCCTGGCCGCCCCGGCTGCCCGAGCAGCCGATCTTCTACCCCGTGCTGAACGAGGACTACGCGATCCGGATCGCCCGCGACTGGAACGTGCCCGCCTCCGGCGTCGGCTACGTCACCCGCTTCGAGGTGGAGACGGACTTCCTCGCCCGCTACCCGGTGCAGCGGGCCGGCGGCCGGACGATCCTCGAACTCTGGGTGCCCGCCGAGGAGTTGGAGGAGTTCAACCGGCACATCGTCGGCCGGATCGAGGTCGTCCACGAGTTCCGGCCGGAGGGCTGACGGCCGTGCGCGCGCCCGTCCTGCTCACCTCCGCCCAGCCGACCGGCACCACCGGCCTGCTCACCGGGGCCGCCGCCCGCCGGGGCCTGGCCACCGCCGTACTGGCCGGGCCGGACACGGTCGGGCGGCTCGCCGGACGGCCCGTCCACTGGTACGGCGGGCCGCTCGCGGCCGCCCGGATCGCGGCGCCGCTCGGGCTCGCCCTGCTCGAACCCGAGGACGACTGGCTCGCCCGCCTCCCCGAGGAGTTCACCCGCCGCCGGATCGAACTCACCACCCTCGCCGAGGCCTGGACGCTGCGCCACCCCGCCTTCGTCAAGCCGCCCGCCGACAAGTCCTTCCCGCCCGCCGTCCACCCGGACGGCTCCCGGCTGCCCCGCACCGGCGAGCGGATCGGCCCGGACACCCCCGTCCTGGTCAGCGAGCCGGTGACCTTCACCGCCGAGTACCGGCTGTTCCTGCTCGACGGGCAGGTGCGCACCGGCAGCCGCTACGCGCGCTTCGGCCGGCTCGACCCGGCTCCGCTCACCGCCGAGGCCACCGCGTTCGCCCGCCGCCTGCTCGACGCCGTCGGGGGCACCGGGCCGCTGGCCCTGCCCAGCGCCGTCGCGCTGGACGTCGGCCCGATCGCCGACCCGTACGACCCGGTCGAGCACTGGGCCGTGGTCGAGGCCAACCTGCCCTGGTTCGCGAACTGCTACGCCGCGGACCCGGACGGCGTCCTGGACGTCGTCCTGCGCGCGGCGGGGCCGGCCGCCGACCTCGCGGAGTCCGACCGCCGCTTCGTCCGGGCGGCGGGCTGACCTCGCGACACCTCGCGACACCTCGCTAGGCTCCCGACGCTCCCGACACCTCGCGGACACCCGCCGTTCGGCACCCCGTCGCCGACCGGTACGGCCGGCCGTGAAGCATGGCGCGGTCGGCGGCGCCCTCGGCGGGCGCGGCCGGGTGTGCACGACCGAAAGGAAGCCCCACCATGTCCGCAGTCCAGTGGCCCCGCCCCCGCGTCCTCGTGGTCGGGATCGACGGAGTCCGCCACGACTACCTCGCCCAGGTGCCGATGCCGCGCCTCCAGGAGGTCGCCGAGGCCGGGTTCCTGGTGCCGGTCACCGTCGCGGACTCCACCCCGACCATGTCCGGACCGTGCTGGGCCACCATCGTGACCGGCGTCGAGCCCGCCAAGCACGGCGTCTGGGGCAACCACCTCGGCGGCAACCGGCTGGACGTCTTCCCCGACTTCGCCACCCGCCTCAACCGCGGCGACCGCCGCCGCACCTTCGTCGCGGCCGGCTGGGACCCGCTGATGATCAACGAGTCCGGCGGCCCGCTGTTCCGCGCCCCCGGCCGGCTCTCCTACGTGGCCCCCGCCGAGGACACCCCCGAGGCCTGGGAGGCCGTCGACGAGGAGGTCACCCGGGAAGCCGTCCACGTCCTGGGCACCGCCGACCCCGAGGCCTCCTTCGTCTACCTGGGCGCCGTGGACGAGACCGCCCACTTCCTCGGCTGCGGCGAGGAGTACCGCGCCTCGATGCGCACCGCCGACGAGCGCCTCGGCCGCCTGCTCGACGCCGTCCGCGGCCGGGAGGGCTATCCGCAGGAGCAGTGGACCGTCATCGTGGTCACCGACCACGGGCACGTCGACGCCGGCGGCCACGGCGGCCGCACCGTCGAGGAGCGGACCGCCTGGGTCGCCTGCGCCGGGCACGACATCCCGGCCGGCCCGCCCGCCGGCGAGATCCGCCACCCCGACGTCGCCGCCCAGGTGTACGCCTCGCTGCTGCGCCCGATCGACCCGCACTGGACCCTCGACGGCCGCCCCTTCCCCGTCGCCCGGCCGGTCGCCGCGACCGTCTGACCCGGCGCCCCGCCCCCAGTCCCGCCCCCAGTCCCAGCCCCGGTCCAGCCCTGGCTCCGGCCCGCCGTGCGCCCGGTCCGCCGCGGGCCGGTGCCCCGGGTGCAGCACACCGGGCTGCGGCGGCGCCCCGCCTGGGTCAGGCTCGATCGGGGCCCGGGACGTACCCGGGCCCGGCGTGGCAGCCCGAGCGCCGGAGCGGCACCTACCTCCGGGGTCGGCCCCACGGACATACGCCTGAAGGTGGAGACGGTACCCCGTGGGTTGGATGCAAGCTCGCGACCTGGTGGTGACGATCCGGAAGGTCGGCCCGCGCCACCATGGATACACCCGGACGGCGGACCGTTCAGCTCGGACGGGTCACGGACGGGCCGGCGACGGTCCCGGCCGCACCGGACGTCGTACAGGCACCGGGCGTCGTACAGGCACCGCACGCAGCACAGGCAACGGACGCAGCACAGGCATCGGACGTACCGGACCCACCGGACGCACCGGCACCGCACACGGAGAGGGCAGCCAGGCATGAAGGGCATCGTGAGCAAGGTCGCGCTGGGAGTCGCGGGCACCGGCATGGCCGTCGCCGTGGCAGCGGTGGCAATCGGCCCGCGGGTGTCCGAGTGGTACGACGGGCGCCACCAGGAGCAGGCCGCGTTCGACAGCGGCTCGCAGGCCAAGGCCGAGCGTCGCTCGATGCCGACCTGGCTGCCCGACAACGCCTCCTCGGTCAAGTACCTGAGGTCCACCACCGGCGACGACCGGCTGCTGCGCGCCACCCTCCCCGAGGGCCGGCTGCCCTCCGGCTGCAACACCGGGGTGCCGGGCAAGGGGCCGCACCCGGTGCCGGTCTCGCTCAAGGCGGGCTGGTTCCCGGAGGGCATCGCGGCCAAGGCCATCGGCACCTGCGGGCACTACAATGTGACGCTCACCGGCAACCAGCTCTACGCGTGGCAGGACGGCGCGACACTGCAGGCGGCCCTTCGCGCCGAGCACGTCGCCAAGCACTGAGGGTGCTGACCGGGCACTGGTCCCGGATCAGCCGTCCTGACCAGGGAACGAACGGCCCGCCGGGCACCGGAAGGTGCGGGCGGGCCTTCGTCGTGCGCGTGCTGTGGATCGGCCGGTGGGCGGATCCGTCCCGGCGCACCCCTGCCGTCAACGCGTCCGAGGGGCTGCGATAGGACGGATCGCGAACGAACCCCACGTCACCGCGTCCGTTAGGAGAGCCATGCCCGGCCCGACCGTCGGTCCCACCGACGACACGTCGACCGATCCAGCCCAAGCCCCGGCCCCGGCGTCCGGCAGGTCGGCAGCCGCCGGCCGGGCCACCGTCGTCGTCCTCGGCGGCCTCACCGCGCTCGGCCCGCTCACCACCGACCTCTACCTGCCCGGCCTGCCCGCGATCGCCGACGACCTGGTCGCCGAACCGGCGGCCGTCCAGCTCACCCTCACCTTCTCGATGGTCGGGGTGGCGGCCGGGCAACTGCTCTTCGGGCCGCTCAGCGACCGCTTCGGGCGCCGGCCGCCACTGCTCGCCGGGCTGGTCGTCTACACCCTGTCCAGCGTGGTGTGCGTGTTCGCGCCGAACCTGGCGGTGCTGATCGCGGCCCGCTTCGTCCAGGGCGCGGCCGGGTCGGCCGGACTGGTCATCGGAAGGGCCGTCGCCCGGGACCGCTTCCAGGGCGTGGCGATGCTGCGCTTCCTCGCCTCGATCGCGCTGATCTCCGGGCTGGCACCGATCCTCGCCCCGATCATCGGGGCGCAGCTGATGCGCTTCACCTCCTGGCGCGGCACCTTCGGGGCGCTGACGGCGCTCGGACTGCTGCTCACCCTGGCCGCGTTCGGCGCGCTGCGCGAGAGCCTGCCGCCGCAGGCCCGGGACGGCGGTGGGGTCGCCGCGACGCTGCGCACGATGGCGCGGCTGCTGCGCCACCTGCCCTTCCTGGGGCTGGCGTTGACCAGCTCGCTGGCGTTCGGCGCGCTGTTCGGGTACATCAGCGGGTCTTCGACGGTCCTCCAGCACGTCTACCAGGTGTCGCCGCAGACCTACAGCCTGCTGTTCGGGCTGAACTCGCTCTCCATCGTGGTGATGACCCAGCTGAACGGGCGGGTGCTTGCGCCGCGCTTCGCCGCGAGGTCGCTGATGCTGGCCGGGCTCGGGACGGCGGTCGCGGCCGGGGTGGCGCTGGTGCTGCTGACCGCGGTGTGGGACTTCGGGTTGGCCGGGTTCTGCCCGCCGCTGTTCGTGCTGATGGGCAGCCTCGGGGTGGTGCTGCCGAACACGGCGGCGCAGGCGCTGAGCCTGGTGGAGCCGCAGGCGGCCGGGACGGCCTCGGCGCTGTTGGGGACGGGCAACTTCCTGTGCGGCGCGGTGGTCGCGCCGTTGAGCAGCCTCGGCGGGCGGCCGTCGGCGACCCTGCTGGCGCTGGTGGTGCTGGGCTGCGGTGTGCTGGCGCTGGCGACGTACGCGACGCTGTGCCGGCCTGGGCAGCTGCGGGAGGGGGCGGAGGGGTCTGAGCGGGCCCGAGTGGGCCCGGACAGATGACAACAAACGGATAACAGCTGACAGATGTTGAAATCTGTCAGCTGTTATCCGTTATCTGTTACTTGTCAGCTGTCAGCTGCCGTCTGCCGCCCGTCGCTCAGGAGATCGAGAAGTCGTCCCCGTACACGCTGCCCTGCCCGTACCAGCCGTGCAGGTACACCGTGACGCTGCCGGAGGCGTCGGTGGTGAAGGGGACGGAGAGCTTGGTCCAGCCCGAGGAGATGGTCCAGGTGCTGGCGTTGGCGCCACCGCTGACACCCAGGTAGGCGTAGTTGCCCTGCACCCAACCGCTCAGCGTGTAGCTGGTGTTGGGCTTGAGCGTCACGGTTTGGGTGCAGTCGCCGGTCTGGCTCGCGGAGGCCGCGGCCTGCAGCGCGTACGAGCCGGAGTGGACCGGCGTGGTCACGATGCCGCCGCCGCTCTGGCAGGTCCAGGGGGCCACCTTGCCGGTCTCCAGGTCACCGTTGACCAGGCCGGTCGACGGGGCCGTGCCGGTGACGGTCAGCGAGTAGGTCGCCGTGTGGCTGCCGGAGGGCGCGGTGGCCGTCACGGTCAGCGGGTAGGTGCCCGCCGCCGCGGCCGAGGTGGTGGCGATGTTCAGGGTGGCGCTGTTGCCGGCGGTGACGCTACCGGGGGTGACGGTGGCGGTGACGCCGGTCGGGGCGCCGCCGACCGAGAGGTTGACGCTCTGCGCCGAGCCCGCCGTGACCGCCGTGGCGATCGCCGCCGAGGCGGACGAACCGGCCGCGACGGTACCGGAGTTCGGGTTCACCGCGACCGAGAAGTCGTTGCCCGGCTGGTTGCCCGTGACGGTCAGCGTGAAGACGCCGGTGTGGCTGCCGGAGGCCGCGCTGCCGGTGACCGTCAGCGGGTAACTCCCGGGCACCACCGACGAGGTGGTGGTGACGTTCAGGGTGGCGCTGTTGCCGGCGGTGACGCTGCCGGGGGTGACGGTGGCGGTGACGCCGGTCGGGGCGCCGCTGACCGAGAGGCTGACGCTCTGCGCCGAGCCCGCCGTGACCGCTGTCGCGATTGCCGCCGAGGCGGACGAACCAGCCTTTACGGTGGCGGAGTTGGGGTTCACCGCGACCGAGAAGTCGTTGGTCACCGTCGAGCCGCTGGTGAAGGGCGCGAAGATGTGGGTGAAGTCCCAGGTGCCCTGGTTGATCCCGGAGCAGGAGTCGTCCCCGCCCTTGCCCGGGCAGCCGCCGTTGTCGCGCTGGAGTGCCCAGAAGGACAGCGTGTTGATGCCCTTGGACACCGCCCAGTTGTACACGGTGGTGGCGTTGGCGACCGTGAAGGTCTCGGCGGCGCCGAAGTCGTCGATGCCGGGCATCTCGGTGATCCCGATCGAACCCCACAGCTGGGTGGGGGACTTGGTCGGGTAGAGCTGGGCCAGCTGGTTGTACAGGCCCTGCGCCGAGGTCTGGGTGTCCGCCGCCATGTCGTGGGTGGCGTTGTCGTAGTAGTCGAAGGTCATCATGTTGACGACGTCGATCCGCGCCTTGTTGCTGACGGCGTTGCGCAGTACCGCGAGGCCGTTGTCGGCCAGCCCGCCGGTGGTGGTCGGCAGCGTGTAGGAGAACTGGATGCTGCGCCCGTTGGCGGCGGCCCAGTCCTGCACGACCTTGATCGCCTTGTTGCGGCGGTCGATGCCGGCCGTGTTGGTCAGCGAGTTGTCCTCGATGTCGAGGTCGATCCGGCTGATGTCGTAGGTGGTGATCAGGTTCTCGTAGGCGGTCGCGATCTGGTTGACGTCGGTGCAGCTGTCCGCCAGTTCGGTGCCGGTGTTGTCGGCGGTGTAGCCGCCGAAGGAGGGGATCACGTCCCCGCCGTTGGCGCGGATGGTGGCGATGTCGGCGCCGAAGGTGGAGGAGGACACCGGCTTCGAGGTGTCGCCGTTCCAGTACGGGGTGCAGGAGCCCTTGGTGGCGGCCTGGAGGAAGGCCATCGTCAGGTACTTGGCGCCGGACTGGGCGGCCAGGGTGGCGGGGCTCTGACCGGTCCAGGACTCGAAGTAGGGCGCGAAGACCCGGGTGGGGAGCGGGGTGGCGGCCTGGGCGGAGCCCGTCCCGGCGGCGACCAGACCGGCCGAGGCGGCCAGTGTGACGCAGGCCGTCAGCGCGGCCCGGAGGGTTCTGCGAAGACGCATGGATTCTCCAACAGACGTGGTGGGGCAGGACGTTGGGGATGTGCGGGCCACGGCTCGTCCGGTGGTCGTGTGGGGTCGACCGCGCGGACGTGCGGAGCCGGAGGCGGGTGTGCGGGGGCGGGTGCAGGGGGCGTTCGATGCGGACACAAGGGCGTGCGGAGCCCACCGCCTCGGGTGGAGGCGGGAGGTGGTGCGGGAGGTGGTGCGAAGGTGCGCACGCCGTACGGAGCGGGGGTGGAGCGGAGCAGGGCAGGGCAGTGCCTCAGCCGCCGGTGGTCACACCCCCACAGTGCATCCCGGTCGGATCGACATGCTTATGTTTGGACTAGACCACTGGTCTGTCAAGAGACCTAACAGTTCGTCAGCGGACGGCCCCGGCCGCCGAAGGGCGGGGACGCCGATGGCCGCGCACCCGGCGGGCGGGGCGCGGCCACGGCTGCCCGGAGCTCAGGACACCGGGCGGTTCGGGGTGGTGCGGGGCGGCGTGGACGGCGTCAGCGCGCCGCCGGGCAGAGGGTGGAGCGCAGTGCGTCGTCGATCTTCGAGGCGGTGTCCGGTCCGAAGCCCTGCGGGTGCTCGGGCGAGGTGAAGTGCTGGTCGGCCAGTTGGGCCAGCTTCGCCTTGTCCTTGGGGAACTGGTACAGCGCCTGGCACTGCTTGCGGGCCTGTTCCACCGCCTGGTCGGGCTTGCCGCCGACGATCGCCGGGTCGATCGCGTTCAGTGCGGCGACCACCTTGCCGGTCAGGTCGGCGTCCGGCTTGGCGGGCAGGCCGGCGTCGGCCGGCGGTGCGGGCTTGGCCGGGGCCGAGCCGTCCGCGCCGGCCGTGGAGCCCGGGTCGGCGGGCGCGGACGGCGCGGCCGTGGTGGGTGCCGGGGTGCCTGTCGAGGCCGTGGCGTCGGCCGTTGCGTCAGCGGTGGCGGCGACGGTGGGGGAGCCGGCCGCGACGGTGGCCTTGGCCGAGCTCGAGCCGGAGCCCGATCCCGAGCTCGAACCGGAGCTGGAGCAGGCAGCGAGGCTCACCGCGGCGAGTGCCGTGAGGGAGGCGGCGAGGAGACGAGTGCGCATGGCGCCACACTGTCATGTTCGCGGCGTAGAAGGGAAGGTCCCGTGGGGCCGCCCCGAACGGCCCGGGAACGGCGAACGGCGGCCCCGGAGGGAAACCCTCCGCGCCGCCGTCCGCTGCCGTCGATCCCCGGGCCGGGCCAGGTCGAGCCGAGCCGGGTCCAGCCGGGTCCAGCCGGGTCAGGACCGGGTCGGACCGTCAGCCGAGCCCGTTGCTCTTCAGCCAGTCCTTGGCCACCGCCGACGGGTCCTCCTTGTCGACCGAGACCCGCTTCATCAGCGCCGTCAGCCCGGCCGTGTCGAGCTTGGCCGACACCGCGTTGAGCGCCGCCGTCGCGTTGGCGTCCACGCCGGCCTTGTTGATCAGCGGGGTGACGTTCTGCGCGCCGAAGACGTTCTTCGGGTCGCTCAGCGGCACCAGCTTGTACTGGACGATCTTCGGGTCGGTGGTGAACACGTTGCCGACCTGGATGTTGCCGTCCTTGAGCGCGTTCGCGGTGGTGTCGGCGGTTGGCTTCCACTCCTTGAAGGTCAGCCCGTAGACGTCCTTGAACTGCTGCTCGCGGCGGGTCTTGAACTCCGGCGGGCCGCCGATGGTGAACTCGCCGGCCTTGGCCGCGAGGTCCGCGATGCTCTTGAGGCTGTACTTGTCGGCGGTCTCCTGGGTGACGCTGAGCGAGTCCTTGTCCTCCGCGGGGGAGGAGTCGAGGATCGCCAGCGAGGCGGGCAGTGCCTTGGTCAGCGCCGCGTTCACGTCCGGGGTGGTGACGGCGGTGTTCTTGGCGTCCAGGTAGGCGAGCAGCGCGCCGTTGTACTCGGGCAGGACGGTCAGGTTGCCGCTCTGCAGCTGCCCGTAGAGCACCTCGCGGCTGCCGATGTTGAACTTCTCCTGGACCTTGACGCCCTTGGCCTTGAGGGCCTGGGAGTAGATCGAGCCGAGCAGCACGTTCTCGGGGAAGTTCGCCGAGCCGACCACCACGGTCCCGCCGGAACCGCCCGCACCGCCGGACCCGCCCGAGGCGGCACCGCTGCCGGAGGCCGTGGCGCCGGCTGAGCCGCTCGACCCGCCGCCGAGCGGGTCGCCGCTGCCCGATGAGCCGCAGGCGGTGGCGCCCAGGGCGAGTGCGGCGAGAGTGCCGAGGAGCACGGCGCGGCGGCTTCCCTTGAATGTCGACATGGTGACAGTTGTCCTTCCGGAGCGGATGGGAGGGAGAAGAGGGAGGGGCCTCAGCGGGTCCGGCGCTGGGCGCGCACCCCGGGCGGGAGCGCGAACCGGGCGAGCAGGGCGAAGAACAGTTGGGCGCCGACCGCGAGCAGCACCACCAGCAGCGCGCCGCCCACGGTCACCGCGTACTGCCGGGTGGCCAGCCCGTCGATGACGTAGCGGCCGAGGCCGCCCAGCCCGACGTAGGCGGCCACCGTGGCGGTCGCGATCACCTGGACGGTCGCGGTCCGGAAGCCCGCCAGCAGGGTCGGCGCGGCGGAGGGCAGGCAGACCTGGAACAGCACCTGCGGGTGGGTGAGGCCGATCCCGCGCGCGGCGTCCCGGACGTCCGGGTCGGTGCCGCGCACCCCCTCGACGGCCGCCACCAGCAGCGGCGGCGCCGCCAGGGCGACCAGCGGGAACAGGACGGCGGTGTCGCCGACCCCGGCGAGCAGCACCGCGAGCGTGACCAGGCCCAGGGTCGGCAGGGCGCGGGCGGCCCCCGCCAGCGCGGTGACCACCGTGACCCCGCGCCCGGTGTAGCCGATCAGCAGCCCGAGCGGGACGGCCAGCAGCGCCGCGAAGAGCAGGGCCTCGCCGGAGAGCAGCAGGTGCTCGGAAACCCGGTGCACGATCGAGTCCGGACCGCTGCGGCGGTCCGGGGCGGAGAAGAAGTCGTTCAGCCAGTTCAGCCAGTTCACGAGCCCGCCCCCTGCTCCCGGACGGCCCACGGCGCGAGCAGCCGGCGGGCGGCCACCAGCAGCAGGTCGACGGCCAGCGCCAGCACGGCGATCAGGACGATCCCGGCCACGATCGGGGTCGGGAAGGTCCGCTGGAAGCCGTCGATGAACAGGTAGCCCAGCCCACCGCGGCCGATCAGCGCGCCGACGCTGGCCAGCGAGATGCTGGACACCGCCGCGACCCGCAGCCCGGCGATCAGGTACGGCACGGCGGCGGGCAGTTCGACGGCGGTCAGCCGGTGCCAGGGCCCGTACCCCATCGCGGTGGCGGCCTGCCGGACGGAGTCCGGGACGGCGCGCAGCCCGTCCACCGTGGTCGGCAGCAGGACGGCGAGGGCGTAGAAGGTGAGCGGGATCATCACGGTCGCCTGGGTGGCGAGCCCGGTGTACGGGATCAGCACCACGAAGACGGCCAGCGAGGGCAGCGCGTAGACGATGTTGAAGACGGCGGACAGCGGCTGGTACAGCCGGGGGAAGCGGGCGCAGGCCAGGCCGAGCGGGACCGCCAGCAGCAGGCCGATGAGCACCGGGACCAGGGCGATCACGGCGTGGTCGGCGAGCAGGTTGCCGAGGTAGCCGACGTGGTCGCCGATCCAGTACCAGCGGACGATCGGTTCATCGTCCACCGTCGGCTCCGTCCGCCGGGGTCTGCGCGGGTGGCTGCGGGAGCGCTTCGTCCGCCGCGTCCGCCTCGTCCGCTTCGTTCGCCGGGACCTCCGGGTCCGCCTTGGTGAGGGCGACCGGCGTGAGGGCCGGAGTGGGGGCGACCGGCGTGAGCGCGGCCAGGACGGCCTCCCGGCCCGCGGTGCCGACCGCCCGGCCGTCGGCGTCCAGCGCGACCGCGACCCCGGCGGGGGAGAGCACGGCGGCGTCCAGCGCGGCGCGCAGGGTGTCGGTGTCCGGGCGGTAGCCGGCGACCGGCTGCAGCTCGGTGGCACCGGCGGCGCGGTCGATCCAGCCGATCGGGCGGCGCTCGTCGTCCAGGGCCAACTCCCAGCCCCCGTGGCCGGGTCCGTCCTCGATCGGGCGGAGCTCGACGGCCTTCGCGGGCCGCAGGCCCAGGCCGCGCAGGCCCCGGTCGCGGCCGAGGAAGGCGGCCACGCCGTCGTCCGCGGGGGCGGTGAGCAGGGTGTGCGGGTCGGCCAGCTGGGCGATCCGGCCGTGCTCGCGCAGCACCACGACCTGGTCGCCGAGCCGCACGGCCTCCTCGATGTCATGGGTGACGAACAGCACGGTCTTGTGCAGCTCGGACTGCAGGCGCAGCAGCTCCTCCTGGAGCCCGGCCCGCACCACCGGGTCGACGGCGCTGAACGGTTCGTCCATCAGCAGGACCGGCGGGTCGGCGGCCAGCGCCCGGGCCACGCCGACCCGCTGCTGCTGGCCGCCGGAGAGCTGGAACGGGTAGCGCTTGGCGGTCTCGGGGGCGAGGCCGACCAGTTCGAGCAGTTCGGCGGCCCGGGCCCGGGCCTTCTTGCGGTCCCAACCGAGCAGGTAGGGGACGGTGGCGATGTTGTCGATCACCTTGCGGTGCGGGAACAGCCCCGCCTGCTGGATCACGTACCCGATGCCTCGGCGCAGCTTGGCGGGTTCCAGTTCGGCGACGTCGGCGCCGTCCAGCAGCACCCGGCCCGAGGTGGGCTCGACCATCCGGTTGACCATGCGCAGCAGGGTGGTCTTGCCGCACCCGGAGGGCCCGACCAGGACGGTTATCCGACCGGTCGAGACTTCCAGGTCCAGTCCCTCGACCGCGATGGTGCCGTCTGGGTGGCGCTTGCCGGCGCCCTCGAATCTGATCACGGAGTGTTTCCTCGTCAGGGCGCCCCGGGGAGGCGGCGCCTGTGTCGGTCGGTCTTTCGGGTCGTTCGGTTGGCGGCGGTCGCACCGCCCGGGCGTTCTTCCGCCCGCCTGGCTGCCCAGCTTCGGACCGGCGGAAACTCTGATCAGACTATGACCTGCATCATCTCCTGTCCCTGATTTACCGCCCGGCACGTGGCGTGACTCCCGGCCCGGCGGCCCGCCGGCCCGGGAGGTGACCCGGGCTCAGCCGCCCGGGAACACCCCATGTGACCTCGGGTTCAGTCGCCCGGACGGGTCGGCAGCCCGGACGCCGCCCAGCCGACGAAACCGCCGTCGAGATCCGTCGCCCGGTGCAGCCCGAGCTCGCGCAGCGAGGCCGCGGCCAGACTGGAGGCGTAGCCCTCGGAGCAGACCACGATCACCTCGACGTCGTAGCCCGAGGCCTCGGGGATCCGGTGACTGCCCGTAGGGTCGAGCCGCCACTCCAGCACGTTGCGCTCGATCACCAGCGCGCCGGGGATCCCGCCCTCGGCGGCCCGCTGCGCCACCGGACGGATGTCCACCAGCAGCGCGCCGTCCAGCTGGGCCTGGTACGCCTCCCGGGCGCGCGGGCGGTGGACGCCCTCGCGGGCCCGCTCCACCAGGTCGTCGATCGTGGTCACCATTGCTCCGGTCCTTCCTCAGAGGTGCGGACGAGCCCGCCGGCCCGCAGGTCGTAGTGCGCCATCGAGCTCAGCGGGGGCGAGTAGGCGTGCAGGGTGACCGCCGGGCCCGAGGCGGTGTTGCGCACGTCGTGCACGTACTCCGGGCCGAAGGCGCGGGCGGTGCCGGCCGGGACCCTGCGGATCAGCAGGCCCTGGTCGGGGCCGCCGAGGGACAGCTCCTCCAGCTCGCCGAGTGCGACGGTGAACGCGCCGCGCGAACCGCCGTGGTCGTGGAAGCCGGTCGACTGGCCGGGCAGCCAGCTGATCAGCCAGACCTCGTGGTCGTCGTCGGCGACCAGCCGCTGGTACCAGCGCTCCCCGGTGGAGAGCCGGACCAGGTGGATCCACTGGTCGGGCCGCTCGGCGAGCTCGCGGACCACGGTCCGCAGGGTGCTCGGGCTGAGCGGGGGCTGTGCGGGGTCGGCGGCGGGGCCGGTCGTGGGGCCGGTGACCGGGGCGGTGGTGGCGCCCGTGGCGGGGCCGGCGGCCGGTGGTTGCTCGGGGCGGCGGGTCGGGGTCTCGGTTGCGAGGTCCAGGCTCATGAGGCGTCCTCGGGTGCGGCGGGAACGTCGGGAGGGGCGCTCGGATCCGGCGGCGGGGCCGCGGGCTGCGGGCCGCGGGCCGGCGGAGCGGCCCGTGCTCGGCCGGGCACGGCACGGGCGGTGCCGCCGGGCGGGCGGGTTTCAGGACTGCGGGTACGGGTGCGCGGTGCGGGTCCTGGCAGTGGTCACAGGGCGGAACCGGCGAAGTGGAACAGGGTCAACAGGCACAGATGGAACTCGCCTGGCGTCGCAGATCGACGTGCAGGCGGCAAACCAGAGTGGTGCCGGAGTCCATGCCCCGGATCTTTTCCGAGCCGGTCGCACGAAGTCAAGCCGGGGCGCCCGTTCGTTGCGGCCTGTTGCGCCCCGTGAACGGGCGGCCCGACGCCCCGGCCGGGGAGCCGGCTCAGCGCGCTGCGCAGCCTGCTGCCCGGCTCCCTGCCTGGCTCCCTGCTCAGCTCCCTGCTCAGCTCCCGGTCCGGTCCTCGGCGGGCCGCTCGGGTGCTGTGGGCTCTTCGCCCCGCGGCTGCGCGGGCACGGGTGCGGGTGTCGCGGTGGCCGCCGCAGCGGCGGACAGCGCCCGTTCGATCACCGGGCCGGCCTGCTCGCCCAGGTAGCGGCCGAGCGTCTGGTAGGCGTCGAACTGCTGGTGGTCGAACCACTGGTCGCTGGTGCCGTCGTTCGGGAAGGCCGGGTGGGTCACCGCGTAGGACTGCAGCTCGTACGGCATGTCGGCGGTCAGCACCGCCTGGAGGACGATCAGCGTGCCGTGCCGTTCGGAGTCGGGCTCGCCGTCGATGGCCGGGTAGCGGACGTCCCCGGTGATCACGCCCCGGGCCGAGAGCCGTTCGGAGAGCTGGGCCGCCAGCCCGCGCAGGGGCGTGCCGCCGTCGGCGTCGGTCCCGTCGGCACCGGCCCCGTCGTGGTCGCTGCCGGGGTCGCTGCCGTGGCCCCCGTCGGGGGTGCGGCCGGTGGTGGCGCTGCCCGGGATCAGCAGCTCCGGTCGGTGCAGGGTGATGACGACGCCGAGCTCCTCGCGGGCCAGGGTGATGGCGGCGGCCAGGTTGGCGGCGTAGCCGGAGTCCCCGCTGGCGTCGATGCTCACCGCCGTCTGGACCCGGTGCCGTAGCAGTTCGACCAGCCCGAGGTTCTCGTAGTGCCCGCCGTCGGTGGTGAGCAGGAAGCGGTCGTCCGCCGGGAACCGGCCGGTCAGTTCGCGGAGCTGGTAGGGCAGTCGGCGTACGGCGGGCTCCCCGGCGCGGCGCCAGTCGGGCGTGCCGGACCAGGCCGGGCCGAGCTCCGCCGGGTTGGGCAGCCACGTCCCGAGCCGGGCGTTGGTGACCGCGAACAGGCCCTGGTAGACCCGGGACTGGCGGCCCATCGCGGAGGAGAAGGCGGCGCCGGAGACGGCCATCGCGGACTGCACGGTGAGGTCGCGGGCGATGTGCCGACGAGTCCGCCGCTCCAGCAGGTCGGTGCGCGCGTAGCCGACGTCCGGGCCGCCCACGTAGTCGTACGAGAGGGAGAAGGAGACCGCCCGACGGCCGGGCGGCGTACGGGAGTTGCCCGACAGGTTGGCCGCCGCCGAGAAGATCACCTGGGGGAAGTCGGGGTGCCGGGCGCCGTAGTGGCTCAGCCAGGTCTGCTCCCGGTAGAAGTCGTACCGGCGGGCGAGCGAGCGGCCGCCCTCGGTGGCCCGGCGGACGGCGAAGGCCGAGGCCAGGCGCAGCCGGTAGAACGGGTGCAGGCTCATCCAGGTCTGGTCGAGGTTGAGACCGACGGCGCCGAGCACCAGCGGCAGCAGCACCTGGACGGCCGTCGGCCAGGCGTACCCGGTGGCGATCGCCCAGCCGAGGGCCAGCAGCGCACCGGCCGTCAGGGTGCCGAGGGCGGCCCAGACCACCAGGTACTGCGGGAGGTTGGCGGTCAGCCCGCCGCCGATCCGGCCGGCGCCGCGCAGCGCCCCGGCGGCCGCGCGCACGCCGCTGCCGATCGCCCGGCGGTCGCGCCAGAGTATGCCGAGCAGCAGGGCGAGGTAGCTGAGCACCACGGTCAGGCTGAGCCCCGCGCCGGTCAGTCGCGGGCCGGCCGCCAGCGCCTGCTGGAGCCGGACCGCGCCCCAGGCCAGGCCCGGCACCGCCAGCACCCCGAGGGCCAGCAGCCCGGCCAGCGCGAGCGCGGCGTAGTTGAGCCGGCGCAGCGCGCGCGGCAGCAGCGCGTGCCAGCCGAGCGGTGGGAAGGCCAGCAGCCAGAGCAGCCAGCAGCAGGCCGCCGCGCCCAGTACCACGCCGAGGGCGGCCAGGGCGGGGGCGCGGAACTCCAACCCGCCCGGCACGGCGCCCGGGTGGCGCAGGCCGGCGGCGGCCAGGGCGTCCAGGTCGGTGACCGGGACGGCGTGGTAGAAGCGGCTGAGGCCGAGGCCGAGCACCAGCACGGCGGCCAGCAGCAGGGTGAGCGCCGAGAGCACGCCGCGCAGCAGCGTGCCGAGGGCGACCAGCCACTCGCCGGTGCCGTCGGCGATGTACTTGCTGTGGCGGCGGAGGTGGTCCTCCTCCGGGGAGCCGGGCTCCAGGACCGTGTCGGCCGTCAGGCCCGAGACGGCGCGGACCGGGCTGCCGGGGGCGGAGTCGCTGAGCGCGAGCTGCAGCGCGCCCACGGTGTACCCGCCGCCGGAGACGGAGACCAGGTAGCGGGCCCGTTTCAGCCACGGGCGCAGGGCCTGGAGCGCGCCGAGCGTGACGCAGGCCGAGCGGATGCCGCCGCCCGAGGCGCAGAAGCCCAGCTCGGCGGGCTCGCGGCCGGGCGGCACCCGGCCGGCGTCCCGCCAGTGGGCGTGGGCGCCGGGAGCGTCGGGTGGCGTCGCGGCCTCCGGTCGCCGGGAGTCGCGCGGCGGTTCGTGGGGTGGTTCGTGCGGTGGTTCGGACCGGGACGCGTGCCGGAGCCCGTGCCGGGGCCCGTGCAGCGGGCGGCCGTGCCGGGTGAGGACGGGCCAGGGCGGTATCAGCGCCGGGCGGTCCGGGTCGGCGTCGTCACCCGGCTTCACCGCCGTGGCGCGCAACCCGCGGGCGGCCCTGGCGGCCGTCACCGCGAGCAGGGCCGCGGCCGCCACCCCGGCGGGCAGGAGCAGCAGCCGGCTGACGGTGGTGAGCGCCGCCGCCACCGCGAAGGGGGTGTCGGAGTCGGCGTGGTCGAGCCCCAGGCGCAGCAGGACGTCGGCGGCGAGGTCGCTGCCGGCGGCGAGCAGCCCGGCGGCCCCGACCATCAGGGCCGGCCCGAGCCGGCGGCGCCGCCCGAGCACGTACCCGCCCAGCAGGGCCGCGGCCGTCAGCGTCAGCCCGTAGCCGGCGATCAGCCAGGGCTCGTCGCCCAGGGCGGCCCGGTACGCTCCGGAGCTCCCGCCGACCACCGCCTCGGCCGCCGCCCGGGAGCCGGCCAGGCGCAGGGCCGTCAGCCCGGCCCGCGGCACCTGCCCGGGGGCGAGGAGGAGGCCGGCGGCGAGCGGCAGCAGGGCACCGAGAGCGAGCAGCAGGCCGGCCCAGGCCGGCAGCGCGGGCGGCCGCCCCGCCGGCATGCCCGCCGTGCCCGACGTACCCGACGTGCGCTCCGCGCGCTCGTCCGTCGCTGTCATCAGTACCACCCCCCGTTCGGCCCCCGGCCGACCGTCGATCCCCGTGGCCGATCCCGCATCCGGCCCCGCACCCGATCGCCGGATGATCAGCTCATGATCACCGAAGTCGCCCCGTACGCGCGCCAGATGACGATCTGTCGCACCGTCAAGGCGCGTTTTACCCTGTCGTGGCCGATTCCGCACCCCCGGCGCCCGCTTTCACTCGAATGAGTAAGGAGGCCACCAATGGGGTAGATGAGCATTTCATCCCACCCATGGCCACCCGCGTGTCCGCGTAACAAGATCGCCCCGCAGGCGTTACCGCCGACGTATTGTCAGGCGACCGAAGCCCGGCCTACCGTCTACAGATCGCGCCTTCTACGCACGTAGACCCTTCCCGTAGACCCCCGCGGCCCCCGAGCGGAGCCGCGGGCGAGACCCGCCCCGTCAACCCTCAGACCGCGGGCCCGACCGCACGGCCGGGACGCGGAGTTGCGGAGGTACCCATGTCGCAGATCGTCCGTGCCGCGCTCGTCCAGACCCGCTGGACCGGCGACCAGGAGAGCATGATCGCGCTCCACGAGCGGTACGCCCGCGAGGCCGCCGCCCAGGGCGCGAAGATCATCGGCTTCCAGGAGGTGTTCAACGCCCCGTACTTCTGTCAGGTCCAGGAACCCGAGCACTACCGCTGGGCCGAGGCCGTCCCCGACGGGCCGACCGTGCGCCGGATGCAGGACCTCGCCCGCGAACTGGGCATGGTGATCGTCGTACCGGTCTACGAGGAGGAGCAGACCGGCGTCTACTACAACACCGCCGCGGTGATCGACGCGGACGGCAGCTACCTCGGCAAGTACCGCAAGCACCACATCCCGCAGGTCAAGGGCTTCTGGGAGAAGTACTACTTCAAGCCCGGCAACCTCGGCTGGCCCGTCTTCGACACCGCCGTCGGCAAGGTCGGCGTCTACATCTGCTACGACCGGCACTTCCCCGAGGGCTGGCGCGCCCTGGGCCTGGCCGGCGCGCAGATCGTCTACAACCCCTCCGCCACCAGCCGCGGCCTGTCCGCCTACCTCTGGCAGCTCGAACAGCCCGCCGCCGCCGTCGCCAACGAGTACTTCGTCGCCGCCATCAACCGGGTCGGCACCGAGGAGTACGGCGACAACGACTTCTACGGCACCTCCTACTTCGTCGACCCGCGCGGCCAGTTCGTCGGCGAGGCCGCCTCCGACAAGGAGGAGGAACTGGTCGTCCGCGACCTCGACCTCGGCCTGATCGAACAGGTCCGCCAGCAGTGGGCGTTCTACCGCGACCGCCGGCCCGACGCCTACGGACCCCTCGCCGAGGCCTGAGGAGCAGCGCGATGACCACCCGTGACCCGCAGCAGCGCACCGTCGTCCGCGGCGGCCTCGTCATCACCGCCACCGACGAACTCCACGCCGACGTCCTGATCGAGGGCGAGCGCGTCGCCGCCCTGGCCGCCACCGGCAGCGCCGCCGCCGAGGCCTGGACCGCCGACACCGTCATCGACGCCACCGGCCACTACGTCATCCCGGGCGGCGTCGACGCCCACACCCACATGGAGCTGCCGTTCGGCGGCACCGCCGCCTCCGACACCTTCGAGACCGGCACCCGCGCCGCCGCCTGGGGCGGCACCACCACCGTCGTCGACTTCGCCGTCCAGCCCGTCGGCGGGGCGCTGCGCGAGGGCCTGGACGCCTGGCACGCCAAGGCCGAGGGCAACTGCGCGATCGACTACGCCTTCCACACCATCGTCTCGGACGTCAACGACGCCGTCCTCAAGGAGATGGACACGCTGGTCGACTCCGGCGAGTCCACCTCCTTCAAGCTCTTCATGGCCTACCCCGGCGTCTTCTACAGCGACGACGGCCGCATCCTGCGCGCCATGCAGCGCGGCGCGGCCAACGGCGGGCTGATCATGATGCACGCCGAGAACGGCATCGCCATCGACGTCCTGGTCGAACAGGCCCTCGCCGCCGGGCGGACCGCCCCCCGCTACCACGGCGAGGTCCGGCGCGAACTCCTGGAGGCCGAGGCCACCCACCGGGCGATCAAGCTCGCCCAGGTGGCCGGCAGTCCGCTCTACGTGGTGCACGTCTCCGCCGCCTCGGCGCTCGACGAACTCGCCCGGGCCCGCGACGCCGGGCTCCCCGTCTTCGGCGAGACCTGCCCCCAGTACCTCTTCCTCTCCACCGACAATCTCGCCGAGGAGGGCGCCGACGGCTTCGAGGGCGCCAAGTACGTGTGCAGCACGCCGCTCCGGCCGCGCGAGCACCAGGAGGCGCTCTGGCGCGGGCTGCGCACCAACGACCTCCAGGTGGTCTCCACCGACCACTGCCCGTTCTGCTACGTCGGGCAGAAGGAACTCGGCCGCGGCGACTTCTCGAAGATCCCCAACGGCCTCCCGGGCGTGGAGAACCGGATGGACCTGCTGCACCAGGCCGTCGTGGACGGACGGATCAGCCGGCGCCGCTGGATCGAGATCGCCTGCACCACCCCGGCCCGGATGTTCGGGCTGCACCCGCGCAAGGGCACCGTCGCGCCCGGCGCCGACGCCGACCTCGTCGTCTACGACCCCACCGCGGTGCAGACCGTCTCCGCCGCCACCCACCACATGAACGTGGACTACTCGGCCTACGAGGGCCGCCGACTCACCGGCCGGGCCCGGACGGTGCTCTCGCGCGGCACCGTCGTGCTGGACGACGGCCGCTGGCTCGGCCGGGCCGGACACGGCGCCTTCCTGCGCCGGGACACCTGCCAGTACCTGACCTGATCCCCTTCGCCTTCCTTTCGGTTCTCGTCCCCCCTTCCCTTCCCTGTCCTTCTCTTCGCTTCGCCTTCGTCTCGCCTTCGTCGCCCGGGGCCGCGCCGAGTGCGCCGGCCCCGGGCCGCCCTCCCACCCCTCTCCCGGAGCACCCCATGGACATCGGCCTCGTCCTCCAGACCGACCCGCCGGCCCGCCTGCTCATCGACCGGATGATCCGCGCCGAACAGGCCGGGTTCAGCCACGGCTGGACCTTCGACTCCTGCGTGCTGTGGCAGGAGCCCTTCGTCATCTACAGCCGCATCCTGGCCGAGACCGAGCGCCTCACCGTCGGCCCGATGGTCACCAACCCCTCCACCCGCACCTGGGAGGTCACCGCCTCCCTGTTCGCCACCCTCAACGACATGTACGGCAACCGGACGGTGTGCGGCATCGGCCGCGGCGACTCCGCCATGCGGGTCGCAGGCCGACGCCCCGCCACCCTCGACCGGCTCTCCCAAGCCATGCACGCCGTCAAGGAGTTGGCCGAGGGACGCACCGCCGAGGTGGACGGCACCGAGATGCACCTGCCGTGGGTCGGCCCCGGCGCCTCGCTGCCGATCTGGATGGGCGCGTACGGGCCCAAGGCACTAACCCTGACCGGACGTCAGGCAGACGGCTTCATCCTCCAGTTGGCCGACCCCTACCTCACCGAGTACATGGTCAAGGCCGTCCGGGCGGCCGCCGTCGAGGCGGGACGGGACCCGGCCGACGTCACCATCTGCGTCGCCGCTCCCGCGTACGTCACCGCCGACGACTCGCCCGCCGCGCTCGCCCACGCCCGGGAGCAGTGCCGGTGGTTCGGCGGGATGGTCGGCAACCACGTCGCCGATCTGGTCAGCCACTACGGCGAACACTCCGACCTGGTACCCGACGCCCTCACCGAGTACATCAAGGACCGCCAGGGCTACGACTACAGCCACCACGGACGGGCCGGGAACCCCGACACGGCCTTCGTCCCGGACGCGATCGTCGACCGCTTCTGCCTGATCGGACCGGTCGAGGCCCAGCGCGCCCGACTCGCCGAACTCCGCTCGCTCGGCGTCGACCAGTTCGCCGTCTACGCCATGCACGACGCGGTCGAGGCCACCATCGACGCCTACGGGGCGGACGTCATCCCACACCTCTGAACCGCCGGCCTCGTGAGTTCGTGGCCCCCTGGGTCTGTGGCCCCTGAGCCCGTGATTCCTTGATCCTGCCCGTGGCAGAAGGGAGTTGCCCATGGCCGACACCGTGACCGGCGGCGGCGGACAGCGGCAGCATCCCGACGGCCGGGTCGAACTCGACCCGGCCGAAGGGGTGTTGCCTCCCAACGGCTTCACCAGTGACGACCTCCGGCCGGTCCCGGTGCGGCGGCGTACCTGGACCACCTACAACTTCCTCGCGCTCTGGGTCGGCATGGCCCACAACATCCCCTCCTGGACGCTGGCTTCGGGCCTGGTCGCGCTCGGGATGGACTGGAAGCAGGCGGTGCTGACCATCGCGCTCGCCAACCTGATCGTGCTCGCGCCGATGCTCCTCACCGGACACGCCGGGACGAAGTACGGCATCCCCTTCCCGGTGTTCGCGCGGGCCTCGTTCGGGCTGCGTGGCGCCAATCTGCCCGCGCTCATCCGGGCGACCGTCGCCTGCGCCTGGTTCGGCATCCAGACCTGGATCGGGGGTGAGGGGATCTTCCTGCTGGCGGGCCGGCTTCTCGGCGAATCCTGGCGGACCGCAACCGAGTTCGGCGGCTACCCGTGGACGCAGTGGGCCTCCTTCCTGCTGTTCTGGCTGATCGAGATGGTCATCATCGCCCGGGGGATGGAGGCGCTACGGCGCTTCGAGAACTGGGCGGCGCCGTTCGTCATCGTCGGCGCGCTCGCCCTGCTGGTCTGGATCGGCATGAAGGCGGGCGGGCTCGGCCCGTTGCTCGACCAGCCGTCGAAACTGGGCTGGGGCAGCGGGTTCTGGAAGGTCTTCTTCCCGTCGCTGATGGGGATGATCGGCTTCTGGTCCACGCTGGCGCTCAACATCCCCGACTTCACCCGCTTCGGCGGCAGTCAGCGGGCCCAGATCCGCGGCCAGGCCCTCGGTCTGCCGACGACGATGACGCTCTTCGCGCTGCTGTCGGTGCTGGTCACCTCGGGCTCCGCGGCGGTGTACGGCGAACCGGTGTGGAACCCGATCAAGCTCGCCGCGAAGATGGAGAGCCCGGTGGCGCTCCTGTTCGCGCTGCTGACGGTCCTGATCGCGACGCTGTCGGTGAACATCGCGGCCAACGTCGTCTCCCCGGCGTACGACCTGGCCAACCTGGTGCCCCGGTTCGTCAACTTCCGTACCGGGGCGCTGATCACCGGCGTGGTCGGGATCGCCATCTTCCCGTGGAGGCTGACCGCCGACCCGCACGTCTACATCTACGTCTGGCTGGGCGTGGTCGGCGGCCTGCTCGGGACGGTCGCCGGGGTGCTGATCGCCGACTACTGGCTGCTGCGCCGCACCCGGCTGCAACTCGCCGAGCTCTACCGGCCGTTCGGCGCCTACTGGTACGCGGGCGGATGGAACTGGCGGGCGGTCACCGCGCTGCTGGTCGGCGGTCTGCTGGCGGTCGGGGGGTCGTACTCGACGGTGGACGCGCACGGGGTGAAGCAGGGGCCGTTCCCGGTGGACGGGCTGGTCCCGCTCCTCCAGCCGCTGGCGGACTACGGGTGGGCGGTGGGGCTCGCGTCGTCGGCGGTGGTCTACCTGGTGCTGAGCGCGGGGCGAGGAGAGGGACGGGGCGGAACGGGTCGGGGGCAGGAGGAACGGGGAGCGGCGGGCGGGTGACAACTGGCGGGTGACAGATGTCAGCGAACGGATAACAGATAACAGATGACAGCGAACAGATTTCGAAATCTGTTCGCTGTCATCTGTTATCCGCCATCTGTCATTTGTCACCCGTCACCCGTCACCCGTCGCCTCCACCGCGGCCAGGACCTTGGCGGCGCCGTCCTCGGTGGCGAGGGCGGCTGCGACGGAGCGAGCGCGGGTGCGGTAGCGGGGGTCGTCCAGGGCCTGGCGGATGGAGGCGGCCAGGTGGGCGGGGGTCAGGGCGCGCAGGGGTACCGGGCCGGGGGAGACGCCGAGCGCGGTGAGCCGCGCGGACCAGAAGGGGGCGTCCAGCTGGGCGGGCACCGGGACGGTGGGGGTGCCGGAGCGGAGGGTGGCCGCCGTGGTGCCCGCGCCCGCGTGGTGGACGACGGCCGCGGTGCGCGGGAACAGCCAGTCGTGCGGGGTGTCGCCGATGGTCAGTACGGTCTCCGAGTCCTCGGCGGCCAGGCCGCTCCAGCCGGACTGCAGGAGGAGGCGCACCCGGGCGGCGCGGCCGGCGGCGAGGACGGTCGCGGTGAGTCGTTCGGGATCGGGCACGACCAGGCTGCCGAAGCCGACGAAGACCGGGGGCGGTCCGGCGGCCAGGAAGTCGAGCAGCCGCTGCGGGGGCTGCCAGCCCGCGGGTCCGGCGGGCCACCAGTACCCGGCCACGTCCAGTCGGGGGTGCCAGTCCGTCGGCCTGGGGACGACGCGCGGCGAGAAGCCGTGCAGGACGGGGTGGTCGCGTCGGGCCCGGCCGATGCCCAGTGGCGGCAGCCCGAGTCGGCGGCGCAGTCCGCGGACGGCCGGGACGAACAGTTGGTCGGTGGCCGCCTGGACGGCGTGGCCGGCGAGCAGGTTGCCGGGCCGTCCGAGCGAGCGTGCGCCGGTCACGGCCGGGGCGAACTCGCGGGTGGGGGAGAGCGGTTGGAGGTACAGCCCGATGGTGGGGATGCCGGCCGCCTCGGCCGCGACCTGGCCGAGCGCACTGGTGGTGCTGGTGGTGAGCAGCAGGTCGGCACCGAGCGCCGTCGCGTCCGCGATGCCGTCGCCGAGGGCGGGCATGAACCTACGCCCCAGGCGCAGGAGTTGCAGGACGACGCCGGGCCCGCTGCCGGCCCGCAGCAGTCGCCGGCCCTCGGTGGAGGCGAGTTCGGCCCGCGGGTCGACGGGCAGCGGACGGAACTCCAGTCCAGCGGCCCGTACCGAGTCGGCGAAGGTGGCGTGGGTGGCGACGGCCACCTGATGTCCGGCCGCCTGCAGGCGGACGCCGAGCCCGGTGAAGGGTGCGACGTCGCCCCGGGAGCCGGCGGTGGCGATCAGGATGCGCATGGCCGCAGTATTTCGGCGGGTACGACCGGCCGGAAGGACGCCACGCGCGGACCGGTCGGCTCCGGGTGGCCGGATCCCGCCGTCGGCCGGGGTCGGCCGGAACCGCCTCGGTGGGTGTCGGCGTCCTCCGTGGCAGAGCGCGCGGGACGGGGCCGTCGCGCCACGGACGGGAGGGACGGGTTCGGATGAGCGTCGTCGCGTGGATCGTGCTGGGCCTGGTGGCCGGGGCCCTGGCCAAGCTGCTGCTGCCCGGGAGGGACCCGGGCGGTCTGATCGTGACCACCCTGATCGGGATCGCCGGCTCCTTCGTCGGCGGCTGGATCGCGTCGCACTTCCTGCACCGGTCGATCACGGCGCGCTTCTTCGACGGGCCGACCTGGGTGTCGGCGATCGGCGGCGCGTTGGTGCTGCTGATCGCCTACCGGCTGCTGTTCGGCAACTCGCGCCGCTGACGGACGAGCGCGGCGGGGTCTCGTCACACCGATGACGCAAGGGGCGGCGGATGAGCTGGATGGAGTGGATCGTGCTCGGCCTGGTGTCGGGGACGCTGGCCAGGATGGCGATGTCGAGGGGGGAGCGCGGTCTGATCGGCAGCACCTTGATCGGGATCACCGGCTCCTACATCGGCATCTGGATCGTCCTGCACTGGATGCACGGGACGGTGAGGGTGGGCCTCCTCGACGTCACGACCTGGGTGTCGGCGATCGGCGGGGCGATGGTCCTGCTCATCGGCTACCGGGTGCTCCGCTTCCTCGCCCGGCGTTGACCGCCCGGCGGTGACTGCCTGGCGTTGACCGCCCGCCGTTGACCGCCCGGAGCTGACTGCCCGGCGCCTCCGACGTTCCGGCTACCGGTCGGCGGCCCACTCCGGCAGCTCCTCGCAGGCCGCGAGCCAGTCGGCCGGTACGTCCGAGAGCCCGGTGCGGGCGGCCACCACGCCAGCGGCGATGGCGCAGGTGGTGTCCATGTCGCCCCAGCCCTCCAGGGTGTGCCAGATCGCGTCGGGCAGTGAGTCCAGGTGCCCGGCGGCGGACCAGAGGGCGAAGGGGACGGTGTCCGGGGCGGAGATCATCAGCCCCGAGCCCAGCACGTTGGCGGCGTGCCGGACGCTGGTGTGCTCCGGCAGCCGGGCGGCGATCCGCAGGCCGGAGCGGACGTCGCTCTCCGGCAGCCGGTCGGCGACCTCGGTGAGGAGCTCGGTCCGACCAGGCGCCCGGTGGCCCCGGCTGCGGACGGCGAGCGCCGCGGCGAGTGCCACCGCCACCGCCCCGGTGACCGCCTCGGGGTGGGAGTGGGTGGTGAGCGCCTGGAGTTCGGCCTGCCGGGCGACCTCGTCGAGGTCCTCGGCGAACCCGGCGCCCAGCGGGGCGACCCGCATCGCGGCGCCGTTCCCGTACGAGCCCTGGCCCTCGAACTGGCCCGAGGTGATGGCGCGCCAGTTCCCGCCGGCGCCGATCCCGCGCAGCACCCGGTGCATCGACGGGCCGTACTTGCGCTGGTACTCGCGGGCGTACTCGGCCGCGAACCCGGCGGCCAGCGCGTCCTGCCGGACCTCGCCGTGGGCGGCGAGGTGGCGGACCAGGACGAGGGCCATCGCCGTGTCGTCGGTCCAGTGCCAGGGCGCCGGGCGGACCAGGCGAGCCGCCAGGGCGGCGGGTGCCTTGTCCACCGGGACGGAGAACCACCGGTCACCGAAGGCGTCGCCGAGCGCGAGCCCCCGCAGGCTGTCCAGGACGGGACCGGCCGCACGCATGTCATCCTCCGAGTGAGATCAACTGGGTGCGACAGTCTGCCTGAAAGGGTGAGGCGCCGACGACCGGATTTCGCTCCGGCCGCCGACGCCTCACCGCCCTCGCACGGGACGGGCTCCGCTCGGGGCGCGCTCCGCACGAGGACGGGCCCCGCTCAGAACTCCGTCGGCTCGGGGACCAGCTCGGCGGGCCTGCCCTTCAAGCCGCTGAGCACGAGCTTCCAGACCGCCGCGAAGCGCTCGTCCGCGGTGGGCTCGGACCAGGTGTGGGCGAAGACCGGGTTGTGGAAGGGGGCCGTGGCGTCGAAGACCGCGCGAGCGGTGGAGGGGACGTGGGCGAGCTGGAACTCCTTGGCGTCCATGCCGTCGTGGACGATCTGGGCGATCTGCTTGACCAGGGTCTCGACGTGCGCGTCGACGACCGTGCTGTTCTCCTCGGCCAGCACCAGGTAGGTGGCGAACAGCTCCGGGTCGTCCAGTGCCTTCTTCCGCTTGGCCCCGAACAGCGTGGTCAGCCAGCGCTGGAGGCGCTCGACGGCGCCGCCGGCGTCGTTCGCGACCATCTCCAGGTCGTAGTGCGCCTGGTTCAGCCAGCGCTGGGTGACCGCCTCCCGCAGCGCCGCCTTGCTGGGGAAGTGGCGGTAGACGCTGCTGTGGCTGACGCCGAGTTCCCGGGCGACGTCCACGACGGTGGCCTTGGCCGGGCCGAACCGCCGGAGGGCTTCCTCCGCCGCGATCAGGATCTGCTCGGCGGTGAGTGCGGTGTCCGTGGTCACGGGGCCGTCCTTAGGGTCGTGCGGTCGGGTGGTGCGGAGGGTTCTCGCCGGTCAGCGCGGGCTCGGTCAGCGCTCGCTGTCCAGGCGCGCCATCTGCGCGGCAGCGTACCGGTCGCCGGCCGCGGCCCCGGCGGGGACGGCGGCCTCGATGGCGGCCAGGTCGGCGGGGGTGAGGGTGACGTCCAGCGAGCCGAGCGCCTCGGTCAGCCGGTCGCGACGGCGGGCGCCGACCAGCGTGACGACGTCCTCGCCGCGCGAGGCCACCCAGGCGATGGCGATCTGGGCGACGCGGGCGCCCTTGGCGTCGGCGACCGCGCGCAGCGCCTCGACCAGGGCGAGGTTGTGGGTCAGGTTGTCGCCCTGGAAGCGGGGGCTGGCGGTGCGGAAGTCGGTGCCGGCGAGCGAGCGGTCCGGGTTCCAGTGGCCGCTGAGCAGGCCGCGGGAGAGCACGCCGTACGCGGTGATGCCGATGCCGAGCTCGCGGGCGGTGGGCAGGACGGCCGCCTCGATGGAGCGGCTGAGCAGCGAGTACTCGATCTGCAGGTCGCTGATCGGGTGGACGGCGGCGGCGCGGCGCAGGGTGTCGGCGCCGACCTCGGACAGGCCGATGTGGCGGACGTAGCCGTCCTTCACCAGGTCCGCGATGGCGCCGACGGTCTCCTCGATCGGGACCTTGGGGTCGAGCCGGGCGGGGCGGTAGACGTCGATGTGGTCGGTGCGCAGCCGGCGCAGGGTGTACGTCAGCGCGGTCTTGGTGGCGGCCGGGCTGGTGTCGTAGCCGAGCCACTGGCCGTCGGGGCCGCGCTGGGCGCCGAACTTCACGCTGATCTGGACGCTGTCGCGGTCGCGGCCGCGCAGGGCCTCGTGGATCAGCAGCTCGTTGTGGCCCATGCCGTAGAAGTCGCCGGTGTCGAGGAGGGTGATCCCGGCGTCCAGGGCGGCGTGGATGGTGGCGATGCTCTCGGCCTCGTCGGCCGGGCCGTAGAGGTCGGACATGCCCATGCAGCCGAGGCCGAGGGCGGAGGTGACGGGGCCGGAGGTGCCGAGGGGGCGCTGGGCGGGGCGGGTGGTCGAGGCCATGGGAGCTCCAGGGGCGGGTGCGGCGCCGGAGGGCGGGGGCAGTGTGACCCGGATCTCACTATGGCACGACAGCGAACAGATTTCAAAATCTGTTCGCTGTCTTTTGTCATTTGTTCGTGGCGATATGCCCGCTAGGAGTTGCGCCGCGAAGAGTTGCGCCGCGAAGAGTCGCGCCGCGAGGAGTCACGCCGCCTGGAGTCAGGAGTACGGCCCCGGCGAGCGCAGCAGGTGGGCCCGGGCGGGCGGCAGGTTGCGCCACACCGTGCGCTCGCCCAGCCCGTACGTCGCCTCGAAGCGCCGCAGCAGCCGCACCACCGCCCGGTGGCGGGCGCCCCGTCGGGGGCCCGAGGTGAGGGTGCGGGCCGTCGTGGTGCCGAGGTACCCGAAGTAGGTCAGCTCGCCGCCCGGGGCCAGCAGACGCAGGTAGAGGTCGAGGATGCGCCGGACCAGGGCCGGCTCGAAGTTGGTGAACGGCAGCCCGGACACGATCACGTCGTACCGCTCGGCCGCGGCCCCCGTCGGCGCGGCCGCCTCCGGCAGCTCCTCCACCCGGCAGGTCGACAGTCGCAGCCCCACCCCCGGCCGGCGCGCGGCCAGGACCGAGTCCTCCCGCAGCCGGTCGGCGAACCGCGGGTTCGCCTCGACCACGTGCAGCCGGTCGCCGGGGCGCAGCACCTGGGCCAGCCGGCGGGTCACCACGCCCGTGCCGGCGCCGACCTCCAGCACCGAGATCGGCCGGTTCGGGCGGCTGGTGGCCGGCACCACCAGGGCGTTCACCAGCGCCGGTCCGCTCGGCGCCAGCGCGCCGGTGTCGTGGAAGGTGCGCAGGGCCTCGGCGAGGAACAGCAGGCGGTCCCCGCCGTACGGAGAGCCGTGGGTGCTGGGCGCGGCCTGCCCGGCTTGCGTGCTGTGCGTGTCGTGCGTGTCGTGCGCGCTGTGCTGGTCGTGCACGCTCTCCTGGCCGTGCGTTTCGGCTGAACTGTGCTGCTGCGGAGGGGAGTCGGGGCTCGGGTGGAGCTGTTCGGTCGTCATGTCGACGACGCTAGGGAGCGCGGGAACGCCGCGGATCGGCCGGTGAGCGGCGCCGACCCCCGACGAAAGTCGAGGGTGCCGACGTCCGGGAGGAGGGGGTGCCGCGCCGCCGTCCGCCCGTAGCATTCGAGCGGGTGGACGGGACCGGGCGGGGAGGAGCTCCATGCGCACAGGCCTGCTCGGCTGGTACGGCCCGGACCACCGGCCCTGGGCCGACAGCCTGTTGCTGCTCGGGATCCTCGGGCTCGCCGTCGAGGAGGGCGTCTTCCAGTGGCTGCACCTCGACGGCCCGCTGCGCCTGCCCCGGGTGGCGGTGGCCGTGCTCGCCGCGCTCTCGCTGCTGCTCGCCCGCCGTCACCCCGCCGCCTCGGCCGTCCTGCCGGTGCTCACCGGCGGGCTGCTCAACCGGGCCTTCCCGGGCTTGATCAGCGTCTACTACCTGGCCTCCCTCGGCCGGGTCGGTCCGGCGGCGGCCGGCGGCGCGGTGATCGCCGTGGGCAGCGCGATCACTGCGGACTCGCTGGTCGGCTGGGCCGGCACGACCGGTTCCCAACTCCTCCTCCAGGCGGCCACCTTGTCCTTCGGGCTGTGGCTGCACGGCCGCCGGGTGCTGATCCGGACGCTGCACGCCCAGGTCGAAACCCTGCGGCGGGAGCGGGAGTTGCGCGCCGAGCAGGCCCGCTCCGCCGAACGCGCCCGGATCGCCCGGGAGATGCACGACGTGCTGGCCCACCGGCTGAGCCTGCTGGTGCTGCACGCCGGAGTGCTGCGCGACCAGGCCCGGGCCGGGACCGTCGCCGCCGACCCGGACCGGCTCACCCACCGTCTCGAACTCCTGCGCACCACCGCCGCCCGCTCGCTCGACGACCTGCGCGACGTCCTGGGCGCCCTGCGCGCCGAACCGCCGGAGCGGGCCGCCGCCGAGGCCGACGTGCCCGTACCGTCCGGGGAGTGGTCCGCGCCGTTCGGGTCGTCGACCGGGGCGCTGTCCGTCCCGTTGTCCGGCCGGTTGTCCGTCCCGTTGTCCGGCCCGCCTCCCGTCCTGCCGCCTGTCCCGGCACCTGCGCTGCGCGACCTCACCGACCTGATCGACGAGGCGAACCAGGCCGGGCAGCAGGTCGAACTCGCCCTGGCGGGAGACCCGGAGGCCGTGCCCACCACCCATCGGCTCGCCGTGCACCGGGTGGTCCAGGAGGCGCTGACCAACGCCCGCAAGCACGCCCACGCCGCGCCCGTCACCGTCCGGGTCGGCTACGGGGCACCGGCGACCACCGTCGAGGTCCGCAACGGCCCCGGAGGGACGACGCCGAACGGGCCGGTCTCGGGTGGCGGGTACGGGCTGGTGGGCCTCGGCGAACGGGTCGGCGCGCTGGGCGGCCACCTGGACGCCGGGCCGGACGGTGCCGGCGGCTTCCGGCTCTCCGCCCGGCTGCCCGCGCCGGACCGGCCGGCGCAGTCCGTGCCGCCATCCCACGCCGTGCCGCCATCCCACGCCGTGGCGCCGCCGGAGGTCCCGCCACCGGAGGTCACGCCGTCGAGGCCCCCGTCACCGGAGCCGCCGTCGCCGAGGTCGCCGTCCCGGAAGAAGCCCCCGCAGCCGAAGGACACCGCATGATCCGCACGATGGTGGTCGACGACGACGCACTGGTGCGCCTCGGCCTGGTCGACCTCCTCGCCCAGGACCCGGCCCTGACCGTGGTCGCCGAGGCCGCCGACGGGCTGCAGGCCGTCGAGCTCGCCCGCGGCCGCCGGATCGACGTCGCGCTGATGGACATCCGGATGCCCCGGCTCGACGGGATCGCCGCGACCCGGCGGCTGCGCCAACTCCCAGACGCCCCGCGGGTCATCGCGCTCACCACCTTCGACCTGGACGAGTACGTGTACCAGGCGCTCGCCGCCGGGGCGGACGGCTTCCTACTCAAGGACACCCCGCCCGCCGAGATCGCCCGCGCCGTCCACGTGGTCGCCGCCGGCCAGGGGATGCTGCACCCCGCCGCCGCGCGACGGCTGATCGACCGGTACCACCGGGTCGGCGCGCCGCGCTCCGTCGCCGCCCGGGCCCGGATCGCCGGGCTCACCCCGCGCGAGACCGACGTGCTGCGGGAGCTCGCCGACGGGCTGTCCAACGCCGAGATCGCGGGCGTCCTGGGGATGCGGGAGAGCACCGTCAAGGCGCACGTCAGTCGGATCCTGACCGCGCTCGGTGTGGCCAACCGGGTCCAGGCGGCGCTGCTCGCACGCGATGCGGGGCTCGTCGGGGACGGCGCCTGACCGCGGGCGCTCGGGAGGGCAGGGCGGGGCGCAGCGTCGGACGGTGTTCACACGGATGTTCCCCGGGCTTCGGTCCAGGTGTCGCCGCGGGCTTCCCTGAGCCGTCGCGTGCCTCCGGTTGGTACCGCCCGCTGAGCCGCTGTCACCCATCCGGCGTGGAAATGCCGTGCCTTGGCGGTTTGCGCTGCCGAACCCGGGCAGCGGGTCCATGGTGGAGATGGGCGCGATCCGGCGACCGTGCCCGCGCGTCGATCCGGGCCCGCCCGCCGAGCGCCCGCCGCTTCCGCCGACGGGTGCCCGGCACCGGGGCCCGTACCGGCACGCTGGGAGCAGGGCCACCTCGCAGGAAACCGAACGGTTCTTCTAGGCTCACATCTCGGCTTCCCTGCGGCGGTCCGGCCCTTGCGCCCGCCACCAGGAAGCCGCCGTCCACGGGGCTCCGGGCGGAACCGGGGCCACCGGATCGAGCGAGGAGGACGCAGATGCCAAGCACGCCGCCCAACCGTTCCACCGCACTTGGACCAGACGGGCCGTTCCGACGGGCCGTCCGGCCCCCCGGCCGACCGGCGCGGTCCGGCCGGGCCTGGCACCCGGGCGGGGGCGGTCGGCCGGTGCGGCCGCTGAATACCGGCTGCGGCCGCGGAGGCGAGCGTTGAGTCCCCAGATCGTCGGGTCGCCGGCCGCACCGGGCAGCGCCGCGGAACCCGACCGCGTACCCGTGACCGTTCCCGCCGCGGCCGACGGTGAGGCCCTGGTCGCCCTGGGCGGTTCCGCCAAGGTCGGTTCGTCCACCGTTGGTTCGTCCACCGTCGGTTCCGCTGTCGAGAGCCCGCCGGTCGCGACGTCCACGACCGGTGCCGCGGTCAGGCCCGGTGCTACGGCCGCGTCGGTGGCCGCGGTGAAGGTCGATGCCACGGCGAAGTCCAGTGCGTTGGCGGTCGGATCCGCCGGCGCTGCTGCCGCTGTCGCTGCCGGTGCCGCTGCGACGAGCATCACCGCTGCGCTGCCCGGACTGCCGCAGGCGCTCAGCACCCGGGCCCGTACCCTCGCCGGCGCCGTCCGGCGGCGGTGCGCGGACCTGGCCCGGATCGAATCGCCGAGTGGTGACGCGCCCCGACTCGACGCGCTCGCCGAGGAGTTGGAGTCCGGATTCCGGGCCACCGGGGCAACCGCCCGCCGTGAACCCGGACCGGCCGGTGACCACCTGGTGCTGGAGTGGGAGGGGCGGGACGAGACCCTGCCCCACCTGCTGATCGTGGGGCACCACGACACCGTCTGGCCCGCCGGCACCCTGGCGGACTGGCCGGTGACCGAGCAGGACGGGCGGCTCACCGGGCCCGGGGTGGTCGACATGAAGGGCGGACTCGCCGTCCTGGAGGGCGCCTTGGCGCTGCTCGCCGACCTGGGGCAGCGGCCGCACCGCACCGTACGGCTGGTCGTGGTGTCCGACGAGGAGGTCGGCAGTCCGGACGGGCGTGGCCTGGTCGAGCGCCAACTGCGGGGCGCGGCGGCCGTCCTGGGACTGGAGCCGCCGCATCCGGACGGCCGGTTGAAGACCGCGCGGCGCGGCAGTACCCGGGTGCGGCTCACCGTCACCGGCCGGGAGGCCCACGCGGGCAACGACGCCCACGACGGGGTGTCGGCGGTGGACGAGCTGGTCGACCAGCTGGTGCTCGTCCGCGACCTCGCGGGCCAGCCCGGTACGGAGCTCAACACCGGTCGGATCAGCGGGGGTTCACGGGCGAACGTGGTCGCCGGACGGGCCGAGGCGGAGCTCGGCCTGCGCTTCTCCACCACCGAGGCGCAGCGCCGCACGCTCGACAACCTCGCGCGGCTGACCGCGTTGCGGCCGGGCGCGCGGGTGCGGACGGAGGTGCTGTCCAGCCGGCCGGCCTGGCCCGAGCGCACCGGTAACCCACTGCTCAGGCACGTGCGTTCGCTCGCCGCGGTGCTCGGGCAGCAGCTCGACGGCGCCCCGGCCGGCGGTGCCGGGGACACCAACCTGCCCGGCTCGCGCGGTCTGCCGACGCTGGACGGGTTCGGCGCGGTCGGCGCCGGCGCCCACGCCCGGCACGAGTACATCAAGCTGGACCAGCTCGCGCCGCGGATCGCCCTGCTGGCGGCGCTGCTCGCGGTGCCGCTGCCGCGACTGCGGGACCGCGCGGAGGGGTGACCCTCGGTGGCTGACGGCTGACGGCTGACGGCTGACAGGTAACGGCGAACAGATAACAGCTGACAGATTTCAGATTCTGTCAGCTGTTATCTGTTGTCTGTTTTCTGTTCGCCGCCCCTCGGCCTGCCCCTCGCTCCCTGCCCCTCGCGCCCGCCCATTCGTCGGCGTCCCTTGCCATCTCTCCGTCCCGCCGCGCAGAATGGTACCGACCGAACGGTCAGTCGGTTGGCTCCCCGCCGTCCAGGCCGGGGAGCCGGGAAGCCGGAGCAGGAACACGAGAGGGGACCGTGGTGACAACAGAGGTGGAAGAGGCGGTCCCCGCGCAGACGCCGGAGGACCGGTTCGACGCGGTGATCGCCGCCGAGCAGCGGATCGAGCCCCGGGACTGGATGCCCGACGCCTACCGGGCCACCCTGATCCGCCAGATCGCCCAGCACGCCCACTCCGAGATCATCGGCATGCAGCCCGAGGGCAACTGGCTCACCCGGGCCCCCTCGCTGCGCCGCAAGGCGATCCTGCTCGCCAAGGCCCAGGACGAGGCGGGCCACGGCCTCTACCTCTACGCCGCCGCCGAGACCCTCGGAGTCGACCGTGCCGAGCTCACCGAGAAGCTGATCAGCGGCCGCCAGAAGTACTCCTCGATCTTCAACTACCCCACCCTCACCTTCGCCGACGTCGGCGTGATCGGCTGGCTGGTGGACGGCGCCGCGATCTGCAACCAGGTCCCGCTCTGCCGCTGCAGCTACGGTCCGTACGCCCGCGCGATGGTGCGGGTCTGCAAGGAGGAGTCCTTCCACCAGCGCCAGGGCTACGAGCTCCTGATGACCCTGATGCGCGGTACCGAGGGCCAGCGCCGGATGGTCCAGGACGCGGTCGACCGCTGGTGGTGGCCGTCGCTGATGATGTTCGGCCCGCCGGACGCCGACTCGCCGAACACCGCCCGCTCGATGGCCTGGCGGATCAAGCGCCACACCAACGACGAGCTCCGGCAGCGCTTCGTCGACATGACCGTCCCGCAGGCCGAGCACCTGGGCGTCACCCTCCCCGACCCCGAGCTGCGCCGGAACGAGGAGCGCGGCGGCTGGGACTTCGGCGAGCCGGACTGGTCCGAGCTGACCAGGGTCATCCGTGGGCAGGGCCCGTGCAACGCCCAGCGGGTCGACCGCCGCCGGGCCGCGCACGAGGAGGGCGCCTGGGTGCGCGAGGCGGCCGTCGCCTACGCCGCCAAGCGCGCCGCCGACGCCGGACACGCCGTCGATGCCGGACACGCCGCGGCCGCCGAGCGGCCCACCCCCGAACAGGAGAACGAGAAGTGACCGAGTCCGAGGCAGGCCCCAAGGCCGGCTGGCCGCTGTACGAGGTGTTCGTGCGCCCCCGGCGCGGCCTGAACCACGTCCACGTCGGCTCGCTGCACGCCGCCGACGACCGGATGGCGCTGCTCGCCGCCCGCGACCTGTACACCCGCCGCAACGAGGGCGTCAGCCTCTGGGTCGTCCGCTCGGACGCGATCACCGCCTCCACCCCGGACGAGCGCGACCCGTTCTTCGAGCCCAGCGGCGACAAGGTCTACCGCCACCCGACCTTCTACGACATCCCCGAGGATGTCCCGCACATCTGACGGGGGAGCCACCGTGCACGACCACACCACGTCCGCCACCGAGGACGACCACGTCTACCTCAGCCTCGCCGGGGCCACCCCCGGCCCCGAGGGCGAGGGCCGCTGGGCGTACGGGACGGGCTTCACCGACCCGCTGCTCGGCGTGGACACCGCCCTGCCCGCCGGCCTGGCCGGTGCCGACCTCGCCGCCTACTGCCAGATGCTCGGCGACGACGCCCTGGTGCTCTCCCAGCGGTTGATCGAGTGGTGCACCCGGGCGCCCGAGCTGGAGGAGGAGGTCGCGCTCGCCAACCTGGGCCTGGACCTGCTCGGCCAGGCCCGGCTGCTGCTCACCCGGGCCGGCCAGGCGGACGGCTCCGGCCGCACCGAGGACGACCTGGCCTACTGGCGGGAGGACCACGAGTTCCGCAACGTCCGCCTGGTGGAGACCCCGAACGGCGACTTCGCGCACTCGATCGCCCGGCTGCTGCTGTTCGCCACCGCCCGCGGCGCGCTGTACGAGGCGCTGAGCGCCCACCCGGACCCGGTGCTGGCCGCGGTCGCGGCCCGGGGCGTCAAGGAACTCGCGTACCACCGCGAGTACGCCACGGCCTGGACGCTGCGCCTCGGCGACGGCACGCCGTACTCGGCGGAGCGGATGCAGGCCGGGCTGGACGCCGTCTGGCCGCTGCTGGAGGAGCTGTTCACCGCGCACCCCGTGGAGCTGCGGGCCGGCGTCGACCCGGCCGGTCTGCGCGAACCGGTGCTGCGCGAGCTCGCCGCCGTCCTCGCCGAGGCCGGACTGACCGTGCCGGACCTCCCGCCGCTGGCCACCGTCCTGGGCCGGGCCGGCCGCGACGGGGTGCACACCGAGGCGCTCGGCCCGCTGCTCGCCGAGCTGCAGGTGGTGGCGCGCGCCCACCCGGGGGCGACGTGGTGACGGGCACCGCGGACACCGTCCGCGAGAGGGCCTGGTCGGTGGCCGCGGCCGTCCCGGACCCGGAGCTGCCCATGCTCACCCTGGCCGACCTGGGCGTGCTCGCCGGGGTCGAGGTGGACGACGGCAGCGGCACGGTGACGGCCTGGCTGACGCCGACCTACTCGGGCTGCCCGGCCGTCGCCGAGATGGCCGCCGACGTCGACCGCCGGCTGCGCTCCGCCGGGTACCCGGACGTCCGGGTGCGGCTGCGGCTGGACCCGCCGTGGTCCACCGACCTGATCACCGCCGAGGGCCGCCGCAAGCTCGCCGAGGCGGGCATCGCCCCGCCGCGCCCGACCTCGGCCCTCACGTCCGGCCCCGGGCCGGTCCCGCTCACCCTCGGCGCCACCCGCACGGGCGCCGCGGCCCCCGTGCCCTGCCCGCACTGCGGGGGCGCCGACACGGAGGAGCTGTCCCGCTTCGGCTCCACCGCCTGCAAGGCGCTCTGGCGCTGCCGCGCCTGCCGCGAGCCGTTCGAACGCGTCAAGGAGATCTGAATGCCCGCCGCGACCCCTGTGACGGACCCCGTCCGCCCGGCCCGTCGGCCGAGCTTCCACCGGCTGCGGATCGAGCGGGTGGAGCGGCTCTGCGAGGACGCCGTGGCGGTGACCTTCGCGGTGCCGGACGCCCTTGCGGACGAGTTCGCGTTCCGCCCCGGCCAGACCCTGACCCTGCGCAAGCTGGTGGACGGCACCGACGAGCGCCGCTCGTACTCGATCTGCGCGCCCGTCGGCGGCCCGCTGCGGATCGCCGTCCGCGAGGTGCCCGGCGGGCTGTTCTCGCGCTGGCTGGTGCGCGAGGCCCGGCCCGGCGAGGAGGTCGAGGTGCTGACCCCGTCCGGCCTGTTCTCCCCCGAACTCGGCGTCCCCGCCGATCACGTGCTGCTCGCGGCGGGTTCCGGCATCACCCCGATGCTGTCGATCGCCGCCTCCGTGCTGGCCGCCGACCGCCGTTCCACCGTCACCCTGCTCTACGGCAACCGGCGCAGCGACACCGTGATGTTCGCGGACGAGCTGGCCGACCTCAAGGACCGCTACCTCGGCCGGTTCCAGCTGGTCCACGTGCTCTCCCGGGAGACCAGGGACGCCGAACTGCTCAGCGGCCGGCTGGACCCGGAGCGGGTCCGGGCGCTGCTGGCGGCGCTGGTGGACGTCGACGCCGTCGGGCACTGGTGGCTGTGCGGGCCGTTCGGCATGGTCACCGGGGCGAAGGAACTGCTCGCCGACCTGGCCGTGCCCGGGGAACGGGTGCACCAGGAACTGTTCCACGCCGAGGACGAGCCGCTCGCCGAGCGGGACGAGGACCTGGACGGCCCCGACGGCGCGGCCGGGGCCGAGGCCGGCGAGCGCAGCGAGGTCACCGTCGTCCTCGACGGCCGCGGCAGCACCCTCACCCTCCCGCGCGACCGCTCGATCCTGGACGGAGCCCAGCGCTCCCGCCCCGACCTGCCCTTCGCCTGCAAGGGCGGGGTGTGCGGCACCTGCCGGGCCCTGGTCACCGAGGGAGAGGTGGAGATGCGCCGCAACTTCGCGCTGGAGGAGAAGGAACTGGCGGCCGGCTACGTCCTCACCTGCCAGGCCCGGCCGGTCACCGACCGGGTCACCGTCGACTACGACCGCTGACCGGGGCCGTCAGGCGGGGACGGCGGCGGGAACGGGGGCGGGTACGGGCTCGCGCTCGGCCGCCCCGGCCGCGCCGGCCGCCCCGACCCGATCGTCCAGGCCGACCCGACCGGCCCGCCCGGTCGGGTCCCCGAGCAGCTCGACCAGGTCGTTGACGGCGGCGCGGCACGCCCGGTTGGCGCCGATGGTGCTGGCGGACGGCCCGTAGCCGACCAGGTGGACGCGCGGGTCGGCGGTGGCGCGGGTGCCGGTGAGCGCGATGCCGCCGCCGGGGGAGCGCAGGCCGAGCGGGGCGAGGTGGCCGACCTCGGGGCGGAAACCGGTCGCCCAGACGATCGCGTCCACTGCCAACTCCTGGTCGCCCCAGGCGACTCCGTGCTCGGTGAGCCGGTCGAACATCGGGCGGCGGTGCAGCGCCCCCAGCTCCTCGGCGCGGCGGTAGGCGACGGACGGGCCGAGGCCGGTCACGCTCACCACGCTGCGCACCGGCAGGCCCTGGCGGACCCGCTCCTCGACCTTGGCGACCACCGCGCGCCCGTACTCGGGGGTGAACGGGCCCTCGTGGAAGACGGGTTCGGAACGGGTGACCCAGACCGTCTCGCCGACCGCGGCCACCTCGGACAGCACCTGGATCGCCGAGGCGCCGCCGCCCACCACCAGGACGCGCCGGCCCGCGAACTCCTCGGGGCCGCGGTACTCGGCGTAGTGCAGCTGACGGCCCGCGAAGTGGCCGGGGTAGTGGGGGAGGAACGGGCGGGTCCAGGTGCCGGTGGCGTTGATCAGCGCGCGGGTGGACCAGGTGCCGCGGTCGGTCTCGACCAGCAGCCGGGAGTCGGGGCGCTCGGACTCGGCGCGTACGGCGCGCCCCGCGACCGGGCGCACGACCGGGAGCGCGTGCCGGTTCTCGTACGCCGTGAAGTACCCCGGCACGACCTCCCGCGCGCGGGCCTCCGGGTCGGGTGCCGGGAGCTCGGCGTCCGGGAGGTCGTGGAAGCCGTGCACGGTGGCCATCCGCAGGGACGGCGAGCGGTGGGCCCAGGCGCCGCCCGGGGCGGGGTTGGCGTCGAGCACGACGAAGCCGCCGTCGACTCCCGCCCGGTAGGGGGCGAAGCCGCGGCGGCCGAGGTGGTAGGCGGCGGACAGTCCGGCCTGTCCGGCACCCACCACCAGGACGTCCACGCGCCGCGCGCCGGTTTCGTCCGTCGCCCCTGTCGCCCCTGTTGCACCTGTTGCACCTGTTGCACCGTAAACAGTCACGCACGTGAAACATCGGGGTGGCGGTGGCTGTTCCCGCGCAGCGCGGGGGCGGCGTGGGGCGGCCAGGTCCGTGGTGAGGTGCTGGGCCTCAGCCGATCGGCGAGATCACCGCGGCGGTACCGTACGCGCAGACCTCGGTGCCGACGTCCGCCGCCTCCGTCACGTCGAAGCGCATCATCAGGACGGCGTTGCCGCCGCGCGCCTTGGTCTGCTCGATCAGCCGCTGCATCGCCTCGTTGCGGCTCTCGACCAGGGTCTTCGTCAGACCCCGCAGCTCGCCGCCGATCAGCGACTTGAGCCCGGCACCGATCTGGCTGCCGATGTGGCGGCTGCGCACGGTCAGCCCGAAGACCTCGCCGATCACGTGGTCGACCCGGAAGCCGGGGATGTCGTTGGTGGTCACGACCATGACGTCGGCGTTCGGGCCCTGCCCGCCGCCGTACTCGTTGATGTCAGCCATGGGGGCCATCCTGCCGGTGTCGTGCGTCCGGGTGACAGAGGCGCGGCCGGGCGGTGGCCGAGAAGCTCTCCGGAAGCTGGTACGGACCGGTGATCGGGCGGCCGAAAAGCCGTACCGTAGCCCCATGGGCGAGCGAAGCGATCATCCGCAGGGGCCGGGCGCGGCAGAGTACTCCGGCGCGCCGGAGATCGAGGCGACGGTGGTGCTGGGCCTGCGGATCAATGACTGGCCGGCGCTGCGCGCGGCCGCGATCAGGGCCGTCGAGGAGTTGGACTTCGACGGCGTCGACCCGGCCGGCCAGCGCCGTGAACTGCTGCGCGAGGTGGCCGAGGACGCCAACGCGGCGCTCGGCGCGCTGCTCCACCCGGACCGGCTGGTGGCCGCCATTCCCGGGGTCGAGGCGATCGGCGGCACGCTGGAGATCAGCGTCACCGAGGACTTCACCCCGGACTTCGCCGAACTGTTCCCGCTGGACGGCGAGGACGAGGAAGGCGGCGCGGGCGCCGACTGGACCCTCACCCCGCGCACCGCCTGCCTGCTGCACGCCCAGCTGCTCGGCCTGGCCGATGCCGCCTACGACGACCTCGACGAGCACGGGGACGACCCGGTGGTCGACGGCGAGGACGTCGACTGGACGGTCTTCGCCCGGCTGCCGCAGCGCACTTGGCGGCTCCACCGGAACTGGCGGCGCACCATGGCGCGGGCCTTCGACGACCTGGCCGACGACCTCGCGCTCGGCGAATGGCCGCTGCCGCGCTGCCTCGCCGATGAGATCGCGCTGCGGATGGCCCTGGTGGACGCCCGGACGCTGCTGGGCTCCCAGCCCGAGTCGGTGGCCGACATGATGGGCGACCTGCCCGCCGACCTGTACGACTACGACTGGGACGGCTGCCACGACGAACTGTTCGGCGTCTTCGGGCCGGACGACGGCGACCCGGAGCTCGGCGCGGAGCAGCGCACCGAACTGCTGCTGGCCGCGACGCACCCCGAGGGCTGGTTCCTGATGTACGAGGACGCCGAGGAGCGGGACCCGCAGCGCGGCTACCGGCGCTGAGCGGGCGGCCGGGCCTGTCCGGCGGACCTTGCCGGGCGGGATGCGTCGGACCGGCCCTAGGCTGCGGGCATGTCCGATGTGTCTGATGTGTCTGATGTGTTTGGGGTGTCCGGTGTGCGCGGTGCGTCCTCGGCGGAGTCGGGTCCGGACGAGTCGGCGCTCGGCCGGATCGCGCTCGGACTGGACGGCGTGCGGGCGGCGCAGCGCGGGCGGACCGCCGAGGCGCGGGCCAGCTTCGAGGCCCTCTGGGAGGAACTGGGCGAGCGGGACGTCTTCCACCGCTGCGTCCTGGCGCACTATCTGGCCGACCTCCAGGACGATCCCCGGGCCGAACTGGAGTGGGACCGGCGGGCCCTCGCGGCCGCCGACTCGCTGACCGCCGAGCGCGCCCGGACCTACGACTCCGCGCTCCAGGTACGGGCCTTCTATCCGTCGCTGCACCTCAACCTGGCCTCCGACCACCTCAAGCTCGGGGAGCCCGACCTCGCGCGCGAACAGCTGGAACGGGCGGTCCGGAGCCTGGACGCCCTGCCGGAGGACGCCTACAGCGCCGGGATCCGGACGGCGGTGGACGAACTGCGGCAGCGACTGCGCTGAATCCGGCCGGTCGGCCGGCTCGGGGCGCGCCCCGAGGGCACGGGGGCGGGCCGGGGCGGTGGTGGCGGGGCTGGCATGCTGGACGGGTGACTTCTCCGTTCGATGACCCGGCCCCCGCTCCCGCCCCCGGCGCCGTTCCCGACCCCGAGGACCGCGACGCGCGGCCGCAGTACGTGCTGCCGCTGCTGGTCCGACTGGAGAAGGCCACGCCGCCCGGGCGCACGGACGCGCTGGAGACCTCGGCGCGGGCGGTGCTGACCCTGCTCGCCGACCCCCGGGTGACCGAGGTGGACGGGGAGTGGGCGGAGCGGGTCGCGGCCTGGGAGGACGCCCGGATCCGCAAGGTGGTCCGGCGGGCCCGGGGCGGGGAGTGGCGCCGGGCCGGGGAACTGCCCGGCATCACGGTGCGGGGGCGGGAGGCCGAGGTGCGGGTGTTCCCGCCGGTCCCGCTGGACGGCTGGCCGAAGGACCTCGCGAAGTTGCAGGTCTCCGGTACGGAGCTGGAGGAGACCGCCGAGGTCGGCGCGCCCGCGCCGGGGCTGCCGGTGCTGTGGGTCAACCCGGAGCTGGAGATGAGCGCGGGCAAGACCATGGCCCAGACCGGCCACGCGGCGCAGCTCGCCTGGTGGCGGCTGGACGAGGCGCAGCGCAAGGAGTGGGCGGAGTCGGGCTTCGCGCTCGCCGTCCGCACGGCGGAGCCGGGGGCGTGGGAGGAACTGGTCCGCAGCGAACTGCCGGTGGTCCGGGACGCGGGCTTCACGGAGATCGCCCCCGGGCCGACCGTCGTTTTCGAAGGCGGCGAGCGCTACTGCCCCACCCTGCGCCTTCGGCGCCCGTGAACGCGGCACGCTGACCCCGCCACGGGATGTCGTCACCCGGGGTACCGAGTCCGGGGCACCGAGCCCGGGAGACGAATCCGGGGAACCGAGCTCGGGGCACCGAATCCGGGGAACCGGTACCGGGATCAGGCCGTGACGAGTTCCTTCCCGCGGTCCGGCGTCCTGGCCTTGGGCTTCCGGTTCGGCAGCGAGAGCCGGAAGACCTTGCGCCACGCGGAGAACACCTGCTTGGGCAGCGGCCCGGTGACGTACTCCAGCTCGTACTTCTCGAACAGGGCGCGCACCTTCACCGCGACCTCGGCGTACCGGTTGCTCGGCAGGTCGGGGAACAGGTGGTGCTCGATCTGGTGGGACAGGTTGCCGCTCATGAAGTGCATGGCCCTGCTGCCGCTGATGTTCGCCGAGCCCATCATCTGGCGCAGGTACCACTGGCCGCGCGTCTCGCCGTTGATCGACTGCCGCTCGAAGACCTGTACGCCCTCGGGGAAGTGCCCGCACATGATCACCGAGTGGGTCCAGATGTTGCGGACCAGGTTCGCGGTGAACGTGGCGGCGAGCGTGGTGAGGAACGACGGGCCCGACAGCAGCGGGTGGATCACGTAGTCCTTGAGCACCTGCTTGCGGATCTTGCGGCCCACGGCCCTGGCCCGCGCGCGGAACTCCGGGTTCCTGCGGCGGTCCTTGCGCAGGTTCTTGCCGAGCTCCAGGTCGTACGCCGCGATGCCGTACTCGAAGAAGCAGGCGTTGACGAGGTTCCACAGCGGCTGGCCGAGGTGGAACGGGTGCCACTTCTGGTCCTCGTCGACGCGCATGATGCCGTAGCCGAGGTCGTTGTCCTTGCCGATCACGTTGGTGTACGTGTGGTGCAGCTCGTTGTGCGAGTGCTTCCACTGGTCGGACGGCGAGACGTGGTCCCACTCCCAGGTGGTGGAGTGGATCTTCGGGTCCCGCATCCAGTCCCACTGGCCGTGCAGGACGTTGTGGCCGATCTCCATGTTGTCCATGATCTTCGCCACCGACAGGCCGGCGGTGCCCAGCACCCACGCGGGCGGGAAGATCGAGAACAGCAGCACGCCCCTGCTGGCCAGTTCGAGCTTGCGCTGCGTCGAGATGACCTTGCGGATGTAGGCGGCGTCCTTCTCGCCGCGGTCGGCGATCACCTCGTCGCGGATCGCGTCCAGCTCGCGGCCGAGCTCCTCGATCTGCTCCGCGGTCAGGTGGGCGGTGGGGTCGATGGCGGTCAAGGTGCGTCTACCGTTCGATGTCGCAGGGGCCCGCCGCGGCGGACACGCAGGTCTGGATGAGGACGCCCGGCTCGGCCTCGGTGATCTCGCCGGTGCGCAGGTCGCGGACGGCGCCCGCCTTGAGCGGCGTGACGCAGCCGAAGCAGATGCCCATGCGGCACCCGGAGGGCATGAGCACACCGGCCTCCTCGCCGACGTCCAGCAGCGGCGTGGCGCCGTCCGCCTCGACGGTCCTGCCGGTGGTGCTGAACGTGACCTCGCCACCGCCACCGCCACTGCCACCGTCATCGTTGCCGGAGACGGCGACGCGGGGGCGGAAGCGTTCGGTGTGCAGGCGCTCCCGGACGCCCTGCTCGCTCCAGTGCCGCTCCGCGGCGTCGAGCAGGCCCGCGGGGCCGCAGGCCCATGTCTCGCGCTCGGCCCAGTCGGGCACGAGCTCACCGAGACGGGCGATGTCGAGTGTGCCGTCCGTGGCGGTGTGCACCTCGGTGAGGCGCAGCTTCCCGTCCGCGACCAGGCCGTGCAGTTCGTCGCGGAAGATCACGTCCTGCGGCCGCGGCGCGCAGTGGACCATGACGACGTCGTCCAACTCGATGTCGCGCAGCATGCCCATCACGGGCGTGATGCCGCTGCCGGCCGTCAGGTAGAGCACCTTGGCGGGCCTGGTGGGCGGCAGGACGAAGTCACCGGTCGGCTGGTCGAGCTGGACCAGCGTGCCCGGTGCCACCCCACGGACCAGGTGGTTGCTGACCTTGCCGTCCGGGATCGCCTTCACGGTGATCGTGATGCGGCCGTCCCGGCGGTTCGTCGGTGAGGTGACGGAGTAGGCGCGCCACAGGCGCCTCCCGTCGACGTCGACCCCGATCCGCACGTACTGACCGGCCGTGTGGCCGCGCCAGCCCCGGCCCGGCCTGATCACGACGGTCGCGGCGTCACCCGTCTCGGGGTGCACGGCCTCGATGCGCCCCCGCAGGTCGGCGCCCGCACGCAGCGGGCTGACCAGGTCGAGGTAGTCCGACGGCAGCAGTGGCGTCGTGACCATCTCCAGCAGTTTCCAGGCCCTGCTGCGGAGGGCTGCACTCGTCATGACTCCAGCTTGCTGCGCCCGAGGGCGTAAAGTCCTGACCGCAGGACGTAAATCTGGCCGGTAGAATTGTTCGTAGGGAACAAGAACGTGAGCCATGCCATCCGGAGGGCCAGCGAGCTGGCCCTGGACGGGACGACGGTCGCCGCGCTCCGGGCCGCGCTGACGGCCACCGCCGACGAGGTCGTCCAGGCGATCATCGACGAGGTCCCTCCGTACGCCAACGCCCTCTCGGGCCGCATGGGCGGCACCATCCGCCGGGCCGTCCGCACCGCCCTGGGGCACTACCTGGACCTCGCGAGCGGGAACGCCACGGGCGGCGACGCCGGTGACGCGGCCTACGAGCTGGGCCGCGGCGAGGTGCGCGACGGCCGTTCGATGGACGCCCTGCTCAGCGCCTACCGCGTCGGCGCCCGGGTGGCCTGGCGGTGCCTGGCGGCGGGTGCCGTACCCGCGGGTCTGCCCGCCGCCGAGGTCGCCAAGTTCGCCGAACTGACCTTCGCCTACATCGACGAGCTCTCCGCCGCGAGCGCCGCGGGCCATGCCGACGAACTGGCCGCCCGGGGCCGGGCCCAGGAGCGCCACCTGGAACACCTGGCCCGCGACCTCCTCGCCGGCGCGAGCCCGGACGTGCTGCTGGCCGCCGTTCAACGGGCCGGGTGGCAGCCTCCGGGTTCGCTGACCGCGGTCCTGCTGCCCGCCGCACAGGCCCGGCCCGCCTACCGCACGCTCGACCCGGGCACCCTCGTCCTCGACGATCTGCCCGATGCCACCGGTGTGCTGCTCGTCCCCGACGCCGACCGGTCGCACCTCCTGCGGCAGTTGGCCGACCGCACCGCCGTGGTCGGCCCGGCCCGGCCCTGGATCCGTGCGTCCGCCTCGTACGCCCGAGCCGTGCGCGCGCGCTCCCTCTCCGCCGACATCCGCGACACCGAGGACCACCTGCCCGAACTGGTGCTGAGCGCCGACGCGGACGCGTTCGCGGACCTGCGTGCCCGGGCCCTCGCGCCGTTGCGGCCCCTGCCCGCCGCGACCGCACGGCGGTTGGAGGAGACGCTGCGGGCGTGGCTGCTGCACCAGGGCAGGCGGGACGAGGTGGCGGCGGTGCTGTTCGTCCATCCTCAGACGGTCCGGTACCGGATGTCGCAGCTGCGGGAGCTGTTCCCGGATCTCGCGTCACCGGACCGGGTCCTCGAACTGACCCTGGCGTTGGGCCTGCGGGTCGGCTGACGCCCACTTGGACCACAACGGCACGCGGGAGAACGGCGGTTGCGCGGCACGGGGAGTCCCGGTCGCGGGCCGTCCGGTCGGCGGTGGCCGGGAGCGGGCAGCGCGAGCCCGCCATCCGAGATCACATCTGCAGTCACTTGATCACTTTCAGCGGGCATGTTCTCCTAGCGGAGGCCTTCCGGAACCACCCGGTACGGTCGCCGTGTTCTTTCTTTGGGGGAGGGGGAGCCGATGAGGCATGCCCAAAACGGGGCGGACGTCGACGAGGTCCGGCACCTGCACACGCTCGGTCCGAGCGGCACCAATCTGCAAGCAGCGTCCCACGAGTGGCTGCGCCGCCGGGGAGTCCGGGGGACGGTGGAGCTGCACTCGTCCATCGAGTCCGCGCTCGACGCCGTACCGGACGACGGACGGCACGCGTTGGTCGCCTGCGCGGTCTACCCGGCGCTGCACACCCTGGTGTTCGGGAACCTGCACCGCCTGCACATGGTCGACAGCTTCATCATGCCGACGCACAACATGGTGCTCGCCACCAACGGGGTCGACGCGCCCGCCACCGTCGCCTCGCACCCGGCGCCGACGGGTCTCGTGCCCGACGGCACGGAGATCCGGGAGGTCCTGAGCAACTCCCGGGCGGCCATCGAGTGCGCCGAGGGCCGCGTCGAGGGCTGCATCACCACCATCGTCGCGGCCGAGGACCAAGGGCTGCGCGTGGTGCGGGACTTCGGCCCCGTACCCATGGTGTTCACGGTCCATCAGGTGCTGGCGGTCGGTGCCGGGGACGAGCGGCGGATCCCGGTGGGAGCGGCCCTGTGACCACCGCGACCGCACCCGTCCCCGCGAACCTGCTCGCCGACGCCGACGAACTGGCCGGCTCCCTCATCCCGGAGGTCGACCGCTTCCGGGCGCGTCAGGCGGACGACGGCACCGTCCCCGACGCGACCGCGGAGGACCGCGCGCTGCTCGGCCGCATCCGCGACGAGGCCTGCGCCTGGTACGCGCGGCGCGGACAGGACGACCAGGCGGCCGCGCTGGCCGCCGACGTCGACGGCTGGCTCGCGGCCGGCCTCGACACCAAGCCGCACTTCGCCCGCTCGCGGGACGCCCTGCGGGTGCCCGAGGACGGTTCGGCCGTCTTCTTCCTCGCACCGCTGCAGAGCACCAACAGCGCGCCGCCCGTGGGCAAGCGGCTGGACTGCTTCTTCGCGCTGCGCAAGGAGCCCGCCGCGCTGCCGGAGCTGGCCGGGTCGTACCCGCATCCCAAGAACAACTGTCAGTCGCTCATCCTGATCACCGGCAGCGCGGGCTTCCGGCAGGGCAACTGCCTGGTGTTCTTCCCGGAGAACGTGGCCGCTCACGACAAGATCACCGAGCAGCCGTACGCCATGTTCTTCTACAACAAGATGCGGAAGATCCACGAGACCTACGCGCTCCGCGGCGCGGAGGCCGTCCTGACCCCGGAGTCCCTGCCCCGCGCGTCCACGGGCCTGGACGCCGACGTGTGCTTCGAGGCCCGCGCCATCTGGGGCTACCTGCACGACTCGATGCACTACCAGGGCCTCTGGCCGTTCGACCAGCACATCTCGCTGAAGATGAACTGGTTCGTCGGCCTGCTGGAGGAGATCAAGGTCGACGCCAAGACCGTGCTGGCCTGCGCGGACAGCGGTGTCGTCCCGTTCGCGGCCGAACAGGTCGACATGATCCTGCTGGAGCGGGTCTTCCGCTACCCGCAGGCGGACGACGCCACCCGCAACTTCGACTCCGGCACCGGGGTGTTCATCTACTCCTGGCTGCGCGAGCACGGTGCGCTGACCGGCTCCCCGGACGACGGCGGACTGCTGCACTTCGACCGGGCCAAGGCCCTCGACGCGCTGCGGGAATTCGTCGCCACGGTCGAGGAGTTGGAGGCCGCCGTCACTACCGACGACGAGTACCGCTCGGCGGCCAAGGAGCTGGTCCGCAGGTACCTTCCCGAGCCCGAGTCCGTCGCGGCTGGTGCCGGTGGTGCTGCCGCTGCTGGTACCGGTGCCGGTGGGGCACGGCAGCGGTACGCCTTCACCGAGGACCAGCGGGTCCTGCTGCGCGCCAAGCAGGGGCTGGACCGGATGCCTGCCTTGGAGTTCGAGCGGGCGGAATGGTGACGGGCGCGCCCCTGCGCCCCCGCCGGGGCGGACGCCTCGTGGTGCCCGCCCTCTCGGCACTGATGATCGCCCTGCTGGCCGCCGGCTGGCTGCTCGCCGGGCGGCTGGTCGACGGCGTTCCCCCACTGGCGGTGGCGGCCGGGCGGACGGCGGCCAGCTTCGTGGTCATCACCGTCATCGCCCTGCTGTACCCGCGGTCGCGGTCCGACGTCCGGGCCGCGACCGCCCGCCGCGGAACCGTCGTGCTCCTGGCCTTCCTCGGCTTCTTCGCGTACTACTCCGGAACGCTGCTCGGGACCGGCTTCATCGGAGCCTCCCGGGTCGGCCTGATCGTCTCCCTGCTGCCCTGCATCACCTTCGTGATCGGGGTCGCCGCCTTCCGCGAGCCCTCCTCGCCGCGCAAGGTCCTGGGCACGGTGCTGGCCGTCGTCGCGGCCTGCGGGTACGCCCTCGCCGACGGCTCCGCGGCCGCCGGTGCGGGCTCAGGGGCGGGCGGCGGCGCCCTCGCGGGCGGGAGCCTGCTGGCGCTCGGCGGCACCTTCACGTACGCGGTGTACGGCTACGTCTACCGGCGGCGGATGGCGGACCTGACCCCGGTCGCGGCCCTGCCCGCCGTCACCGGGGCGGGCACGGTCATGCTGGGGCTGGCGGTCGCCCTGTTCGTCCCGCTCGGCGGTGTCTCCCCGGCCGACTGGGGCGGCATCGCGGTCCTCGGCGCGGTCCTCACCGCCCCGGTCTTCCTCATCTCGCACGAACTCATCCTGCGCAAGGGGCCGTTGTTCACCTCCGCGCTCGCGCTCGTGGTGCCGTTCCTGGTGCGCCTGGGGGAGTGGGCCCTGGGCCGGGAGGCCGCGCCCGGACCGCTCGTGATCCTGCTGCTCCTGCTGTGCGGGGGCGGCGTGTGGCTCACCATCGGCGGTGCCCGCCCGGCCGGGCGCGCCACGGCCGAGGCGGTCGAGGTGGTCGAGGTGGACCCTGCGGCGGAGGCGGCCCCCGCAGCCGCCGCGGCCCCGGACGGGACGCACACCGGGCAGGGGACCGAAGTGCCCGCCCGGCAGGGGACATCGTGACGGCGAAGGACCTCGTGACGGCAGAACACCTCGTGGCGGCAGAAGGCCTCGTGACCGCAAAGGACCCCGTGATGACAGCGGACAGCCCCAGGCCCACCCTCGTACTGGTCTACCAGCGCACCTCGCTCCCCTGGGTCTTCGAGAGCGCCCAACGGGCCGGGATCGACCTCGTGCTGGTGCCCCGGCCCGACGAAGCGGTGTCCGCGGACCAGTTGCCGCCGGCCGTGGTCGACCTCCTGCGGCTGGACGTCGAAGGCGACCCGGCCGGTGCACTGGACGCCCTGCGGCGACGGCACGAGGCGAACGCCTTCCAGGGCGTCGTCACCCTCTACGACCCCGCCGTGCCGTTCGTCGCCGAAGCCGCCGAGCTGCTCGGACTCCCCGGAATCGGCCGCGACGCGGCGCTCGGCGCGCAGGACAAGCGCGTCATGAGGGAGCGTCTGGCCGCTGCCGGCCTCAACGTGCCGGGCTTCGTCCGGCTGGACGACCCGGCCGACTGGGAGAAGGCGGCGCGCCTGGCCTTCCCCGTCGTGGTGAAGCCCGCCCACGGCTTCTCCAGCCTCGGCGTCACCAAGGCGGAGACCCCGCAGAGCCTCAAGAGCGTCGTGGACGAGGTGTGGCAGACCTCCGCGAACAAGCTCGGCCGCACGGACGGCCTGGTGGTCGAGGAGTACCTGGACGGCCCCGAGTTCGCCGTCGAGTCCCTCGCCCACGGCGGAGACGTGCGGGTCCTGGCCATCGGCTACAAGGGCGACCCCCAGGGGCCGCACTTCGAGGAGGGCGTCTACCGGGCACCGGCCGCCCTGCCCGACGCCGTGCAGGAGTCCGTCCGGCGCGAGGTGGTCGCCGCGCACCGGGCCCTCGGCATCACCGACGGGCCCACCCACACGGAACTGCGCCTGCGCGGCGGCGAGACGCCGTACCTGCTGGAGATGGGAGCCCGGATCGGGGGCTCCGGTGTGTCCCACTACATCGCCTCCGGGGTGACCGGCATCGACTTCGCCGCCCAGGCACTGCGGATCGCCGCCGGCACCGCCACCGAACCCCTGGGCTCCGGCCCGTCGCCGACACCCGTGGCGGCCGCGGCCAACTACATCGTCCCCTGCGGCGGTTCCGGACGGATCACCGCGATCCACGGCCTGGCCGAACTGCGCGACGACCCCAGGGTCGACCACGTCGTGCAGATGCTCTTCCCCGGGGACGTCGTGCGGCCCTACCCGGATTTCACCGGCTACCCGGCGTTCGTGCTGTCCCGCCACGCGGACACCGCCGAGGCCGAGGAGTTCCACCGGTTCCTGGAACAGTCCATCCGCATCGACTACACCGATGACACCGTCGACACCGACGACACCGTCGACACCGACGACACCGACCACGAGGGGCAGGCGTGACCACCGTTCCGTTCGACGACCGCGACGGCGTGATCTGGCTGGACGGGGCGTTCGTGCCGTGGCGCGACGCCCAACTGCACGTCCTCTCCCATGGCCTGCACTACGGCGGCGGCATCTTCGAGGGCATCCGCGTGTACGACGGGCGGCCGTTCAAGTCCGCCGAGCACTTCGAGCGCCTCCACACCTCGGCGGGGGAGCTGAACTTCCGTATCCCCTTCACCCCTGCGGAACTCGACGCCGCGATGCAGGAGACCATCCGGCACCAGGGGATCGTCGACGGGTACGTCAGGCCGGTGGCCTGGCGGGGCAGCGAGCAGATCAGCGTGTCCGGGGCGGGGACGTCCGTCCACGTCGCGATCGCCGCCTGGGAGTGGCCGCACGTGTTCTCCGGCGACGCGCAGAGCCGCGGCATCCGGCTGCGCACGTCCCGGTGGCGGCGGCCGTCCCCCGACACCGCGCCGGTACGGGCGAAGGCGGCGTCGCTGTACAACATCTGCACCCTCGCCCGCGACGAGGCGGAGGCGGCCGGATGCGACGACGCCCTGCTCCTGGACCACCGCGGGTACCTGGCGGAGGCCACCGGGGCCAACCTCTTCCTGGTGATCGACGGGGCCCTGCACACGCCGACCGCGGACACCTTCCTCGACGGCATCACCCGGCAGACCGTCCTGGCCCTCGCCCGGGAGCTGGGGATCCCCGTCCACGAGAGGCACATCCAGCCCGAGGAACTGCCGGGCGCCGACGAGGTCTTCCTCACCGGCACGGCCTACGAGGTGCAGCCGGTGTCCGGCGTGGACGGCCACTCCTTCGAGGTCGGCAGCATCACCACGACCCTGTCCAAGGCGTACGCCGGGCTGACCCGCCCGGGCGCGGGGTGACGGGGTGACGGGGTGGCGGGGTGGCGGTTCGGCGGGGTGATGGTTCGGCGGGCGGCTGACCGGGAACAGGCGACGGCGAACAGATGACAGAAAACAGATAACAGCGAACAGACTTCGAAATCTGTTCGCTGTTATCTGTCATCTGTTTTCTGTCACTTGTCAGCTGTCACTCGTCAGCTGTCACGGGTCGGCTCTCGGCGGTCACCCGCCCGAGGCCTGGTGCCGCCGCATCGCCCGTAGCCCGCCGTAGACGGCCGCGGCCGTCCAGAGCGCCATGATCAGCAGTCCGGTCCAGTGTCCGTAGTGGATGCCGGGTTCGGTCCGGGTGCGCATCGCGTACAGGCCGCCCCGGTCGGGCAGGAACTGTCCGACCTCGCGGACGCCGGGGATCGCGCCCAGCCAGGTGGTGCCGAGGAACACCATCGGGGTGAGCAGGCCGAGCGCGGCGCTGAAGTTGCCCAGCATCGCGGTCAGTCCGAGGCAGAGCAGCACCATCAGCGGGTGGTAGAGCACCCCCGCCACGAAGCTGCGGGTCAGGCCCGGGGTCGACAGGTCCAGGTCCGCGGTGGCGCGGACGGAGAGGAAGCAACTGGTCGTCGAGACCAGGCCGAGCAGCAGGCCCAGCCCGGCGCCGAGCGCGAGCTTGGCGCCGTACAGCCGGCCGCGTCGGGGCACCGCCGTGAGCGAGGTGCCGAGCATCCGGGTGTTGAACTCCTGCCCGATCAGCAGGATTCCGAGGCAGGCCACGGCGACGTGGCCGAACAGCAGCCCGAAGTAGATCATGTCGGCCGGGTCCTTGCCGGAGCCCGGCGCCGGGGGGCCCTCGCTGGCGCCGACGGCCGCGGTGATGCCGACGGTCAGTGCCAGGGCGGTGAGCGGTGCCGCCCACTGCGAGGGCAGGGTCGTGAACTTGATGCGTTCGGCCCGTAGGGCGTTGCCGAAGGCCATCGCCGTCTCTCTTTCGTCCAGGGGTACTCGGGGCGGTGCCGGTTCCGCGGCCGGTACGCGGTTTCGCGGCCGGTGCCCGGTTCAGCGGCCGGTGCGTTGCAGGGCCCGCAGTCCGCCGTACGCCGCCAGGGCCGTCCAGAGCGCCATGACGATCAGCCCGGTCCAGTGCCCGTACCCGGTCTGCGGGTCGTCGGCGTAGCGCAGCGCGTACTGGCCGGCCCGGTCGGGCAGGAACTGGACGACGTTCCGTACCCCCGGCACCCCGGAGAGCAGGGGCGAGAGCAGGAAGACGGTCGGGGTCAGCAGGCCCAACGCGGCTGTGAGGTTGCCGAGTTGAGCGGTCACCCCGAGGCAGAGCACCGCCAGCAGCGCCGGGTAGAGCACTCCGGCTGTGGCCGCGCGGGCGAAGCCCGGTCCGTGCCACTCGGCGGGGACGGTGGCCGCGTACCCGGCGAAGGCGCCCGCGGTGCCGACCGCGCCCACGCCGAGGCCGACCAGGGCGCCCAACGCCAGCTTGGCGCCGTACAGTCGGCCGCGTCGGGGGACGGCGGCGAGCGAGACGTCGAGCATCCGGGTGTTGAACTCCTGGCCCATCAGCAGGACTCCGAAGGAGACCAGCGCGGCCTGGCCGAAGTTGAGCCCGTAGAAGATGCCGACGCCCGGGTCGTCGGTGATGTTGTGGTCGGCGTCGCCGAGCGCCGCGCCGACGGCCGTGGTGACACCGGCGGTGAGCAGGACGGCGATCAGCGGCGGGAGCCAGAGCGAGCGGAGGGTGGTGAGCTTGATCCGCTCGGCGCGCAGGGCGGTGAGGTTCATGCGGAGGCCTCCGCGCGGTACTCGACGCTGTCGGCGGTCATCCGCATGAACGCCTCCTCCAGGGAGTCCTGTTGGACCGCGATCTCGTACAGCACCACGCCGTTGGCGGCGGCGAGCGCCGCGATCCGCTCGGGCTCGGCGCCGGTCACCTCCCAGGCCCCGTCGGCGACTTCGGTCGCGTCGAGGCCATGGTCGCCGGTGCCGAACAGGGCGGCCAGCTTGGTCGGGTCGACGGCCCGCACCCGGATCCGGGGCCGGCCGTGGCGGTCGATGAACTCGGCGGTGGCGGCGTCCGCGAGCAGCCGGCCGCGCCCGATCACCACCAAGTGGTCGGCGGTGAGCGCCATTTCGGTCATCAGGTGGGAGGAGACCAGCACCGCCCGGCCCTCGGCGGCCAGGTCGCGCAGCAGGGTGCGGATCCAGCGGATGCCCTCCGGGTCCAGGCCGTTGACCGGCTCGTCCAGCAGCAGCACCGGCGGATCGCCGAGCAGCGCGGCGGCCACCCCGAGGCGCTGGCGCATGCCGAGCGAGAAGCCCCGGACCCGCCGCCGCGCGGCCTCGGCCAGCCCGACCTGGGCGAGCACCTCGCCGACCCGTCGCTCCGACAGGCCGTTGCTCGCGGCGAGCCAGCGCAGGTGGCCCTGCGCCGTGCGGCCGCCGTGCAGCGCCTGGGCGTCCAGCAGCGCGCCCACCTGCCGCAGTGGCTGGGCGAGTTCGGCGTACGGGCGGCCGCCGACCAGGGCGCGCCCGGCGGTGGGGCGGTCCAGGCCGAGGATCAACCGCATGGTGGTGCTCTTCCCGGCGCCGTTCGGGCCGAGGAAGCCGGTCACCACGCCGGGCCGGACCTCGAAGGACAACTCGTCGACGACCCGTCGTCCGTCGTACTCCTTGGTCAGGCCCTGGATCTCGATCACGGCCGTCTCCCTCCTCGCAGGTGCTCACCGTCGCTCTCCCCGGACGGTGGTTCCATTCGACCGGAGGGGTGGTCCGGGCGGATCCCGCCGCGGCGGGGATCCGCCTCCCTCCCGGGAGGGAGGGGCGCGGCGGCCCCGCGGGGGAGTCGGGACGGCCGCCGGGCTGGCAGGATGGCCGGATGCCACGAACGACCGCGTCCCGGTTCAGGGACGGAGCGACCGCGATCCTCGCCCCGCTGGTGGCCGGCGTCACGTACGCCCGGCTGTTGCACCTGCTGGTCGGGTGGATCTTCGCGGGCGTCGTCCTGCTGGTCTACCCGGGGACCTACCACAAGAGCCTCGGCGCGATCGTGCTGCAGGGCACGGCGACGGACGTGGTGCTGCTGGCGCTGATCGCGCTCGTCCCGGCGGCGCGGCGGGCCGAGGGCGTGCAGGCCCGGCTGCTGCTGGTGCCCGACCGCGAGGAGGACATCGGGGTCGAGCCCTCCGGCAACTGGGCCGACCGGCGGCGGATGGCCGGCTGGCTGATCGGCCGGGTGGCGCTCGGCTCGGCGATCGGCTTCGTGACGGTCTTCGGGCTCACCGGTGCGTACGGCCTGCTGACCGGTCCGGGCGCCGCCCGGTACCTGCTGTCCGCGCCGCTGGTGGTGCTCGGCTACGGTTGGCTGGTCATCGGCGCCGGCCGCCTCCAACTGGCCATGGCCGAAAGGCTTTTGGGGCCGTCTCCGGCGGAGCGGCTGGCCGAGGCCGAACTGCGGGCCGAGCGGCTGCTGGAGCGCAACCGGCTGGCCCGCGAGCTGCACGACTCCATCGGCCACGCCCTGACGGTGACGGTCCTCCAGGCGGGCGCGGCGCGCGAGGTCGGGGACCCGGCCTTCGTCGCCAAGGCGCTGGAAGTCATCGAGGAGACCGGTCGGCGGGCGATGGAGGACCTCGAACGCACCCTGGTACTGCTGCGCGAGACACCGGCGGGCGGCGGTACGGCGGGCCGCGGTACGGCGGGGAGCGGCGTGGCCGGGCAGGGGACGGCCGGGCACGGGACGGCCACCGAGCAGCCGGGCATCGACCAGCTGTCCGCGCTGTTCGACACCGCCCGCGCGGCGGGCAGTCCGGTCGACGCGCGGATCGACGTGCCGCCCGGCGTGCTGCCCGGGGTGCTCTCGCGCGAGTCCTACCGGATCGTCCAGGAGGGCGTCACCAACGCGCTCAAGTACGCACCCGGTGAGCCCGTCGGCGTCCGGATCGCCGTCCGGGACGGGCGCTTGGAGCTGCGCTGCGCCAACCGGCTGGCGGCGCCGGGCCGGGGCGGGCCCGGCCGGGTCGGCTCGCGCAAGGGCGGCAAGGGGCTGCGCGGCATCCGGGAGCGGGCCACCCTGCTCGGCGGGGAGGCCACGGTCGGGGCGGGCGGCGAGGGGGGAGCGGAGTGGGTGCTCGACGTCCGGCTGCCCCTACGCTTGGGCTCGTGACGAACGATCTTGCGGGCGGAGGCGTCGGTGCCGGTGCCGGAGTCGGAGCCGGTACTGGTGCCGGTGCTGGTGCGGCTGCCGGTGCGGCGGGGATGACCGACGTCCTGCTCGCCGACGACGAGGGACTGGTCCGGGCCGGGCTGCGGGCGGTCCTGGAGGCCCAGGGCGACCTGCGGGTCGTCGGGGAGGCGGGCGACGGCGCGGAGGCGGTGGTCCTGGCCCGCGCGCTGCGCCCGCGGGTGGTGCTGATGGACGTCCGGATGCCCGTCATGGACGGCCTGGCGGCCACCCGCGAACTGCTGCGCCCCGGCCCGCCGGGGGAGTTGCCGCCGCGGATCCTGGTCGTCACCACCTTCGAGAACGACGACTACGTCTACCAGGCGCTGCGCGCGGGCGCGGACGGCTTCCTGCTCAAGCGCAGCCGCCCGGCCGAGATCGTCCACGCGGTACGGCTGGCGGCGGCCGGCGAGTCGCTGCTCTTCCCGGCCGCGATCCGGCGACTGGCCGCCGGGCACGGCAACCCCGCCGCCCGCGCCGCCATGGACCGCGCGGCGCTGACCGGGCGCGAGGCCGAGGTGCTGCGGATGATGGCGCGCGGACTCAGCAACGGGGAGATCGCCGAGCAGTTGGTGCTCGGGGTGCAGACGGTGAAGACGCACGTCAGCAGCGTGCTGGCGAAGCTCGGCGCGCGGGACCGTACCCAGGCGGTGATCGCCGCGTACGAGTCGGGGTTCGTCGAGCCGTCGGAGTAGCGCCGCCCGGCGGGGCGGCCCGGCGCGGTGGAGCGCGCCTCGGGGCAGGGTCGGGTCAGGCCGGGTCAGGCCGGGTAGGCGTGGGTCTGGGCGGCCTTGACCGAGGCCCAGACCGGTGTCCCCGGGGCCAGCCCCAGTTCGGCGACGGCGGCCGGGGTGAGGTCGGCGGCCATCGGCAGGGCGCCGGAGAGTTCGGCGCGCACCTGGTCGCCGTGCAGGTCCAGGCCGGTGACCTCGGCCTGCCACAGGTTGCGGGCGCTGGACTGCGGCCGCTCCCGGTAGAGGGTGACGGCGGAGGGCGGGAAGGCCACGAAGGCCGGTCCGGACAGCTCCTCGGCGCTGGTCAGGACGGTGCCGTCCGGGAGGGTGACCGAGGTGCCCTCGGCCCGTCCCTGGTACAGGTTGAGGCCGACCAGGCGGGCGATGTAGTCGGTGCGCGGACGCCGGGCGACCTCCGCCGGGCTGCCGGACTGCACCTCGCGGCCGTCCTCGATCACCACCAGCCGGTCGGCCAGCACCATCGCGTCCAGCGGGTCGTGCGTCACCAGCACCGCCACGGCCTCGAACTCGGCCAGGTGGCGGCGCAGTTGGGACCGCACGTCGAGCCGGGTGCGGGCGTCCAGGGCGGCCAGCGGCTCGTCCAGCAGGAGCAGCCGGGGGCGGACGGCCAGGGCCCGGGCCAGCGCCACCCGCTGGGCCTGGCCGCCGGAGAGCCGGCCGGGGCGCACCGAGGCGTGGTCCGTCAGGCCCATCCGCTCCAGCCAGGCCGCCGCCTCGGCCCTGGCCTCGCGCTTGGGGCGGCCCTGGCAGCGCGGACCGAAGGCGACGTTGTCGAGCGCGCTCAGGTGCGGGAACAGCAGGTAGTCCTGGAACACCACGCCGACCGGCCGCTGCTCGGCGGGGGTGTGCAGGCGCCGGGCCGGTTCCTCCAGGACGTGGCCGTCCAGGCGCAGGTGGCCGCCGGTGAGCGGGAGCAGGCCGGCGAGGGCGCGCAGCGCGGTCGACTTGCCGGCGCCGTTCGGGCCGAGCAGGGCGATCACCTCGCCGGGGGCGGCGGTGAGCGCCAGGTCGAGGGCGAACGCGGCCCGGTCGACCCGCAGGTGGGCGTCGAGGGCGGCGGACGGGGCTCCGGCTCCGGCACCCGGTGCGGGAGCGGGCGCGGGTGCGGGGGGCGGTGCGGGGGTCATCGGTGCGGCCGTCCTGTCGGCGTCCTGGGGGTGGGTGCGGGTGCGGCCGTGGGTGCGGGCGTGGCTGCGGGTGCGGGGGCGTCCGTCCGGGTCCGGGACGGTGGGGCCGGGGTCACGGGGTCGACATCCAGCGGTCGCGCAGGCCCACCAGGACGGCGACGGAGACCACCAGCAGTACCAGCGACAGTGCGATCGCCGCCTCCGGGTCTGACTCCATGGCCAGGTAGACGGCCAGCGGCATGGTCTGGGTGCGGCCCGGGAAGTTGCCCGCGAAGGTGATCGTCGCACCGAACTCGCCGAGCGCCCGGGCCCAGGCCAGGACGGCTCCGGCGGCGATCCCCGGGGCGATCATCGGCAGGGTGATCCGGCGGAACGCGGTCAGCCGGGAGGCGCCCAGGGTCGCGGCGGCCTCCTCGAACCGGGGATCGGCCGCCCGCAGCGCGCCCTCCACGCTGATCACCAGGAAGGGCATCGCCACGAAGGCCTCGGCGATCACCACCCCGGTGGTGGTGAAGGGCAGGGTGATGCCGAACGCCGAGTCCAGCCAGGAGCCGACGATCCCGCGCCGCCCGAGCACCAGCAGCAGCGCCACACCGCCCACCACCGGCGGCAGCACCAGCGGCAGGGTGACCAGCGCCCGGATCACCCGCCGGCCGGGCAGCTCGGTGCGCGCGAGCAGCCAGGCCAGCGGGACGCCGAGGACCAGCGACACCGCCGTGGCGGCCGTCGCGCAGATCAGCGAGAGCCGCAGGGCGTCCCAGACGGCGGCGCTGGTCAACTGCTCGGACAGGCCGCTCCACGGCGCCCGGACGAGCAGCCCGACCAGCGGGAGGATCAGGAACGCCAGGCCGAGCAGCGCCGGGAGCAGCAGGGTGACCGGGACGCGCTGGGCGCCGGGGCGGCGCGGGCCCCGGCGGCGGCCCGGCAGGGCGTTCGCGGGTCCTGTCGGGGCCGGTGCCGGGGCCCGCGCCGGTGCCGGGGCAGCGTCGTCCCGGGTGGTGCCGGTGTCGGCGCTGGAGTCCCGGTTCCGGTCCCGGTCGCTGCCGGTGGTGCGGTCCGTCACGGCGCCTGGAAGCCCGCCGCGGTCAGCACCTGCTTGGCCTCGGCCGACTGGACGTAGGCGACGAAGGCGGCCGCGCCGTCCTTGTTCGGCGCCTTGGCGAGCGCGGCGATCGGGTAGTCGTTCACGGCCTTGGCGGCCTCGGGGAAGTCCACGCCGTCGATCTTCGCAGCATCGGCCTGCACATCGGTCTTGTACACCAGCGAGGCGTCGACCTCGCCGAGCTCGACCTTGGTGAGCGCGCCCTTGACGTCCTGTTCCAGGGTGACCGGGGTGAGGTCGACGCCGGCCGCCTTCAGCGCGGTGAGGGCGGCGGCGCCACAGGGCACCTCCTTCGCGCAGAGCGCGACCTTCACGCCGGAGCCGGTGAGGTCCTTGAGGCCCGTGAGGTGCTTGGGATTGCCCTTGGGCACGGCGATGGCGAGGGTGTTCTTGACGAAGGTCGTCGGCTGGCCGCTCGCGCCGCCCGCGTCGGTGACCGTCTTCATGGTGGCCGGGCTGGCCGCGGCGAAGACGTCCGCCGGTGCACCGGAGTTGATGCTGGTGGCGAGGGCGGAGCTGCCGCCGAAGTTGAAGGTGACCTTGGTACCCGGGTTGGCGGCCTCGAACTTCTTGCCGAGCTCGGTGAAGGTCTCCTTGAGGGAGGCGGCGGCGAACACGGTGACGGCGCCCTTGGCCTTCGGGGCGCTGGCGCCGTCGGTGCCCGCCGCGCCGGCGGCGCCGGTGGCGGCGGTGGTCGCGGCCGAGGAGGCGGAGCCGGAGGACTTGCCGCCGTCACTGCCGCAGGCGGTGGCCCCGAAGCTGAGGACGAGGGCCGCGGCGACGGCGACGGCGAGTCTGCGGGTGGGGGTGGTGCGGGTGCTCATCGGTGCTTCCCCTCCAGGGTTCGCGCCGGAAGGGGCGCGGAGGTGTGGCCGCAGGTGCGGCCATTACGGCGATCATAGTGCCGCAGTTGCGAGCGATAAATCCTCTGTCACATCGCACAGCGGAAGTGGGGTGACGGTCTCGGGGCTGCTGTGCGAAGGCTCAAACGTGCACGGACGGTTCGGCTCGGAAGGGAGGCCGGTCCGGCTCGGAAGGGTGGGCCGGTTCGGTGCGCGGCGGGCGTGCGGTTCGGTGCGTGGTGGGCGTGCGGCTGTCGTACGGCCGTTGTGCGGCGCCTGGTGGAAAACCCTTCGCATCCGGGCAGGTGGAGCGGTCAGAGTGGGCGGCAGCCCGTAGGCGCGGCCGACCGTCGGCCGCCCGGGCCCGAAGGTCGATCCGAACGGATCCACGGGGAGGAGTCCGCCCATGTCCACGCTGCGCGTCACCGCCGAGAAGCTGGTCATCCTGGAGCACCCGAACGCCGACGCACTGGAGTTGGCCCAGGTCGGCCTCTACCGCGCCGTGGTGGCCAAGGGCTCCTACCGGACCGGCGACCATGCCGTCTACATCCCCGAACAGGCCGTCCTGCCGGAGGAGTTGGTCGAGGAGCTGGGGCTGACCGGCAAGCTGGCGGGCGGCGCGGCGAACCGGGTGAGGGCGGTACGGCTGCGCGGGGAGCTGTCCCAGGGCATCGTCTGCCGGCCCGGCGCGCTGGCCGGCACCGACCTGGCCGGGGCGGCCGAGCGGGGCGAGGACTTCGCCGAACTGCTCGGGATCGTCAAGTGGCAGCCGCCGGTGCCGACCTCGATGAGCGGTGACGTCCTCAGCGCGCCCGACCTGCTGCCCTGGGTGGACATCGAGAACCTCAAGCGTCACCCCGACGTCTTCGAGCCCGGCGAGCCCGTGGTGCTGACCGAGAAGCTGCACGGCAGCTGCTGCCTGGTCACGTACACCGCCGCCACCGGCGAGGTGCACGTCTCGTCCAAGGGGATCGGCGCGCAGGGGCTGGCGCTCGTCGAGGACGAGCGCAACCTGTACTGGCGGGCGGTGCACGCGTACGACATCCCGGCGGTGGCGGCCCGGTTGGCCGAACGGCTGGGTGCCGAGCGGATCGGCATCTTCGGCGAGGTGTTCGGCGAGGGCGTGCAGGACCTGTCGTACGGCGTCTCCGCGCGCACCGAGCGCCCCGGGTACGCGGCCTTCGACGTGTCGGCCGTCGTGGACGGGCGGCTGGCCTGGCTGTCGGCCGCCGAACTCCTGGACGGCGAACTGCCGTTGGTGACCGAACTGTGGCGCGGGCCGTTCGACACCGCGACGGTGCTGGCCCACGCGCAGGGCAAGGAAGCCCACTCCGGGCGCGAACTCCACCTGCGCGAGGGCGTGGTGGTCCGGCCGGCGGTCGAGCGCTGGAGCCCGGTGCTCGGCGGACGGGCGATCGCCAAGGTCGTCAGCGACGCCTACCTGACCCGCAAGGGCGGCACCGAGTACGAGTGAGCCGAGGCGACCGGGCGCGGACTTGGCCCCTTTGCGCGGCTTCCTCGGCTGAATACCCGTCAGTAAGGTTGAAGGGTAACCGAGTGCGCGTCAGCGCCGAGGAAGTCCAGAAGGAGTGCCGATGGCCACCGCAGCCGCCGTACCCGGACCGGCCGGGAACCCCCTGGTCGGGTCGCTCTTCGACCTCACCCGCCGTCCGCTGCGCACCTACCTCGCGGCCCGGCGCGACCACGGCGACGTGGTGCGCATGGTGGCCGGGCCGCCCGGGCTGCGGGTCGAGTTCTACGGGGTGTTCTCGCCGGAGGGCGTCCACCAGGTGCTGGGCAGCGAGGCGGCGAACTTCCGCAAGGAGAACAGCTTCTACGACGAACTGCGGACCAGCGTCGGCAACGGGCTGCTGACCAGCCAGGACGAGGTCTACCAGCGCCAGCGCCGGCTGGTCCAGCCGCTGTTCACCCGGCGCCGGGTCGACGGCTACGCCCAGGTGCTCGCCGAGGAGGCGCAGGCGCTCGCCGAGCGCTGGCGGGCGGTGCCGGGCGGGGTGGTGGACGCGGCGGAGGAGATGTCGCGGTTCGCGCTGCGGGCCGTCGCCCGGATCCTCTTCGGCGCCGACGTGGAGGAGGCGGTGGAGGTGGTGAACCGCAGCTTCCCGGTGCTCGGCGAGTACGTCAAGGAGCGCGGCTTCGCGCCGGTCCGGTTCCCGCGCACCTGGCCGACGCCGGGCAACCGGCGCGGCCTGGAGGCGCAGCGGGCGCTCTACGAGGTCTGCGACCGGATCATCGCGGAGCGGGCCGCGCGCGGGGGCGGTGACGAGGAGGCGGACGACCTGCTGACCCTGCTCGGCCGGGCGCGCGGCGAGGACGGCGAGCGGCTGGACCCGGCCGAACTCCGGGACCAGGTCCTGGTGTTCCTGCTCGCCGGGCACGAGACCACGGCCACCTCGCTGGCCTTCGCGCTGCACCTACTGGCCAAGCACCCGGAGCAGCGCAAGCTCGCCCGGGAGGAGGCGCTGACCGTTCTGGCCGGGCGGGCGCCGACGGCGGCGGACCTGGAGCGGCTGCCGTACCTCACCCGGGTGATCAAGGAGGCGATGCGCCTCTACCCGGCGGCGGCGCTGATCGGGCGGCGGGCGGTCGAGGAGACGGTCATCGACGGGTACGTCATCCCGGCGGGGGCGCAGGTCGTGGTCGCGCCGCTGGTCACCCAGCGGCACCCGGACCACTGGGTCGACCCCGAGCGCTTCGACCCGGACCGGTTCCTGCCGGAGGGGGAGAAGGCGCGGCACCGCTACGCGTGGTTCCCGTTCGGAGGCGGGCCGCGGGCCTGCATAGGGCAGCACTTCTCGATGCTGGAGTCGGTGCTGACCCTCGGGGTGCTGCTGCGGGACTTCGACCTGGAGGTGGTGGACCGGCGGGTGGCGCTCGCGCAGGGGATCACGCTCCGGGCGACGAGCGCGATGCGGGTGCGGGTCACGGCGCAGGACTGACGGCGCTGGGCCGACGGGAACGGCTGGCGGGAACGGCTGGCGGGTTTCAGAGTTCAACTTTCAGAAGACAGATAACAGATTTCAACATCTGTTATCTGTCTTCTGACTTTTGTCTTCTGTTCGTCGTCAGCCGCCCGCCCGCCCGGGCGCCACCGGACACAGGACCGGGTCATTCGAACACAGCGCCCGCGCCGCGCGTGCAGCTTTTCAGATCTTCGTCTGGCCGATTCCGGCCGCTCGATAGCGTCCCACGCACCCCAGGCCGGAAGCGCACATGCGATGGGCATATGCCCATGTGCCCGTCGGATGCAGTCCGCCCGGCCGGGGGTGCCCGGGGGCACCGCATTCCGCCCCGGGCCCGACCGGTCGACCGGAGGTCCCATGGGCGCCCTCAACCAGTTCAGCTTCGGCTGGCTGACCCCTGTCCTCTCCTACGCGATGGCCTGCGCCGGCGCCGCCCTCGGGCTGCGCTGCACCCTGCGCGGCCTGGCCGCCACGGGCGCCGCCCGCCGGAACTGGCTGCTCACAGCGGCCGCCGCGATCGGCTCCGGGATCTGGACCATGCACTTCGTCGCCATGTTCGGCTTCGCCGTCGACGGCACCGAACTGCGCTACAGCGTGCCGCTCACGGTGCTGAGCCTGCTGGTCGCCGTACTGGTCACCGGGCTCGGCCTGACCGTGGTCTGCTACGGCCGGCACCGCGGCCTCGCCCTGCTGGGCGGGGGCTGCACCACCGGCGTCGGCGTCGCCGCGATGCACTACCTCGGGATGGCCGCCGTCCGGATGCACGGCGGGCTGCGCTACGACGGCGGGACGGTCGCCCTCTCCGTCCTGGTCGCGGTCGGTGCCGCCACCGCCGCGCTCTGGGCCGCCGTCACCGTCCGCAACGGGTACGCCGCGGCCGCCGCCTCACTGGGTATGGGCCTCGCCGTCAGCTGCATGCACTACACGGGCATGGCCGCCGTCCACGTCCAGCTGGATCCCGCCCGGACCGGTCTGGGCGGGGTCAGCCCGATGGATTTCGTCTTCCCGCTCGCCGTCGGCCTCGGCTCGTTCCTCTTCCTGGCCTCCGCCTTCGTCGCGCTCTCCCCGACCACCCAGGAGCGGGCCGGGTACCCGGAGGCGGGGGAGCTGGCGATCGAGGAGTTCGCCGGGCCCGCCGCCGGGCCCGTGGCCGACCCGGGCGCTGTGCCCTCGGGCCTCGCGCTCACAGATCTGTACGGCCCCGCCGCGGACGGCTTCGACCCGTACGGCCGGGACCCGGACGGCTTCGACCCGGCCGGCCGGGATCCGTACGGCCGGGACCGTGCGGCCTGAGCCCGTCCGCGCCGCCCGAGCCCCGTCGCCCCCGCCTGAAAGGCCCCGTCCATGCGAGAAGACCGTGGCACCACCCCCGGCGCCCGCCGGGGTGCCCACGCCGGACCGCCCGCCCGCTCGTCGCGCCCCGGCCCCCGATTGCGCGGGCTGCTCGGGCCGCTTGGGCCGCTCGGGCTGCGTGGGCTGCGTCCCCGGAGCGTGCGTGCCCGGATCATCGCCCTGCTGATGGTCCCGGTCGTCTCCGTCATCGCCCTCTGGGGCTTCGCCACCGTCACCACCGCCCAGGGCGTCTGGGACCTGCTGCGCCTGCGCGACGCCCAGCGCAGCCTGCTCACCCCCGTCGCCGACACGGTCGCCGGCCTGCAGGCCGAACGCGCCGCCGCCGGACAGTTGTTGGCCGGTCCGGGCCTCGTTCCGGGGACGGTGCCCGCCGCGGGGCGGGAGAGTGCCCTGCGCGAGGCCGCCGCCGCCACCGACCGGGCGCTCACCCCACTGTTCCCCGATCCGCGCCACCCCGGCCAGGGCTACAACCGGGCCGACGCCCAGGGCCTCGGCGCCGACGCCGCCGCCCGCCTGGACGGCCTCGGCACCGCGCTCGCCGCCCTGCCCGAACTGCGCGGCAGGGTGCTCACCCGGAGCGTGGGCTGGTCCGAGGCGTACGCCGCCTACGGGGCGGCCGTGGACCGGGCACTGGCCGTGTCCGGTGCCGTCGCCGCGACGGCCGACGGCCGTTCCGGGGCCGACGCGCGGGCGCTGCCGGAGCTGGACCGCTCCCGCGAACTCCTCTCCCGCGAGGACGCGCTGCTGCGGTCCGCCGAGCTCTCCGGCGGGCTCGGTGACGACCAGCTGCGGGAGTTCGCCGGGACGGCCTTCGCTCGCCGCGCGTTCGAGCAGGGCGCGGCCGCCGGTCTCGGCTCCGCCGGCCGGGAGGCACTGCTTTCCGTCACCGGCGGCCCGGACCACCGGGAACTGGTGGGCTACGAGGAGGAGGTCCGGACCGCCGCTGACGGCCGGTCGGCCGTCGCCGCGGTGCCGGCGGACCGCTGGGCGACGGTGGCCGGGAGCGTCGCCGCCGGGCTGCGCGACGTCGCCGACCGGGCCGGTCGGCTCGTCGCCGAACAGCAGAACCCTTACGCGCTGGGCCTGTTCACCCCGGCCGGGATCGCCGTCCTGCTCGGGCTGCTCGGGGTGATCGCCTCGCTGGTGATCTCGGTGCGGATCGGCCGCGGTCTGGTCGCCGAGCTGACCGGCCTGCGCAATACGGCACTTGACCTGGCGGGGCGCAAACTCCCCTCCACGATGCGGAAGTTGCGTGCGGGTGAGGAGGTGGACATCGAAGCCGAGGCGCCCCGGCCGGTCGGCCGCGACGACGAGATCGGCCAGGTGCACCGGGCGCTCGGCACCGTGCAGCGGGCCGCCGTCACGGCGGCGGTGGAACGGGCCGAGGTGCTGTCGGGGGTGTCCGGGGTGTTCGTCAACCTCGCGCGCCGCAGCCAAGTCCTGGTGCACCGCCAACTCGCCTTGCTGGACGCCATGGAGCGCCGCACCGAGGACCCGTCCGAGCTCGCCGACCTGTTCCGGCTGGACCACCTGACCACCCGGATGCGCCGCCACGCCGAGGGCCTGATCATCCTCTCCGGCGCGGCCCCCGGCCGGGCCTGGCGGCGGACCGTCCCCCTGGTGGACGTGGTGCGGGCGGCCGTCTCGGAGGTCGAGGAGTACGCCCGGGTCGAGGTGCACCCGCTGCCGCGCGCCGCCGTCGTCGGCCACGCCGTCGCCGACCTCACCCACCTGGTGGCCGAACTGGTCGAGAACGCCACCGGGTTCTCCCCGCCGCACACCAGGGTGCACATCCGCGGTGAACAGGTCGGCAACGGCTACGCGGTGGAGATCGAGGACCGGGGCCTCGGGATGGGTCCGGCCGCACTGGCCGCCGCCAACCGGCGGATCGCCGCGGCCGAACAGACCGACCTGTTCGACAGCGACCGGCTCGGCCTGTTCGTGGTCAGCCGGCTGGCCCGACGGCACGGCGTCCGGGTCTCGCTGGTGACCTCCGCGTACGGCGGTACCACCGCGGTGGTGTTGCTGCCCACCGGGCTGCTGGCCGACGAGCGCGAGGGCCCGGGACAAGGCTACGAGCCGGTACCGGAGTTGGACATCACGCCGGAGCCGGTGCCCGAGTGGGAACCGGCGCCGAAGTGGGAACCGGCACCCGAGCGGGAACCGGTACCCGAGCGGGAGCCGGCGTCCGAGCGGGGGCCGGCCCCCGGCGTCGGGCCTGCGTGGTGGCCGCCGGCCGGGCCGGATCCGGCCGGGGCCGGAACGGAACCCGCCCTCCCGGGCAGCGGGGTGGCGGGGACAGAGCTTCCGGCGGCGGGTGGGCCGCCGCCGGAGGGCGGGGCGCTGCTGCCGTTCGGAGCCCGGGGCGTCCACCCCGAGCCGATGCGCCGCACCCCCTTCCGGGCCTCCGGTGCCCGGACGGCCGGACCGGCTGCGGACGGGGGCCCGGGTGCGGCCTCCCGTTCGCAGCCCGGTCCGCCGCAACCCCACCACGGCGCCACCGCAGCGCCGGCGGGTGCGATGCCGGGTGAGTGTGGATCGGTGGACGGTCCGGAGGAGTTGCCGCGCCGGGTGCGCCGGGCGAGTCTCGCCCCGCAGCTGCGGGAGGCGCCTGCCGCCGCCCCGTACGGCCGCCGCGGAGTCGGCGCCGGAGTTGCCACCGGAACCGGTACGGGGCCGACGGCCCGCAGTCCGGAGGAGGCGCGGGCGGCGATGGCGGCCTTCCAGCACGGCTGGGCCCGCGGCCTGCGGCCCGACGTCCGGCCCGGAACCCCGTCCGACGTCGGGCCCGGAACCCCGCCCGACGTCCGGCCGGAAGCCCGGCCCGGAGCGAGACCCGACACCCGAACCGAAGGAGACCGGCCGTGATCGGCACCACCCACCGCACGGGGGAACTGAACTGGCTCCTCGACGAGTTGGTCCAGCGCGCGCCCGAGGTGAGCTTCACCGTGATGCTCTCCGCCGACGGCCTGGCCATGGCCAGTTCGGCCGGTCTGGCCCGGGAGGACGGCGAGCACCTGGCGGCCGTCGCGGCCGGATTCCACAGCCTCGCCAAGGGCGCCGGACGGCACTTCGGCGCGGGCGAAGTCCGGCAGACCATGGTCGAGTTGGAGGGCGGCTACCTGCTGGTCGCGGCGGCCGGGGAGGGCACCTGTCTGGCCGTGTTCGCGACCGCGCGGGTCGATCTCGGGCTGGTCGCCTACGAGATGGCCAGACTGGTCCGCCGGGTCGGCGAGCACCTGAGCGCCACGCCCCGTACGGTGCACGGCGGGTGAGCTCGGTGCCCCGGCCGGACGGCCCGTACCACCGGGCGGAGGACGCCTTCCATCCGTACCGCCAGCGACATCCGGAGCACCCGCGGGCCGACCCCGACCGGCTGCCCCGGAACCCGCTCGCCGCCGCCCACCGGGCCCACTGGTACGACGACGAGGCCGGGCCGCTGGTCCGCCCGTACGCCATGACCGGGGGCCGGACCGGGGGCGGTGAGCAGCAGTTCGACCTGATCGCCGTGGTGGTGTCCGAGCTGCCCGACCCGGCGCTCGCGCCGGACGCGCCCGAGCTGCCGGTCGGTCCGGAGCAGGCGCAGATCCTGCGTCGGTGCCTGGGCACACCGCTGTCCGTGGCCGAGCTCGCCGCCGACCTCGACCTGCCGGTGGGCGTCGTGCGGGTGCTGCTCGGCGATCTGCTGGCGGCGGGGCTCATCCGGGTCAACCGCCCGGTCCCGCCCGCCCTGCTCCCCGACGAACGCATCCTCCAGGAGGTCATCCATGGGCTCCGCGCACTCTGACCGTCCGTCCGGCCGTCACCACCCCGCCGGCCCGGACCGCCCGATCAGCCGGTGGCCGTCCGCCCCGGTGGGCCCGGTGGACCAGTCCGACTCCGTGCTCGCGCTCAAGATCCTGGTCGCGGGCGGGTTCGGGGTCGGCAAGACGACGCTGGTCGGCGCGGTCAGCGAGATCCGTCCGCTGCGCACCGAGGAGCGGCTGACCGAGGCCGGGCGCGGGGTGGACGACCTGGACGGGGTGGAGCGAAAGTCCAGTACAACGGTGGCGATGGACTTCGGCCGGATCACCATCCGCGAGGGCCTGGCCGTCTACCTGTTCGGAACCCCGGGGCAGGACCGGTTCTGGTTCCTCTGGGACGAGTTGGCCCAAGGGGCGCTCGGTGCGGTGGTGCTCGCCGACACCCGTCGGCTGACCGACTGCTTCCCGGCCGTGGACTTCTTCGAGCAGCGCGGCATCCCCTTCGTCGTCGCGGTGAACCGGTTCGCCGGGACACGCGAGTACGGCCCGGACGAGGTCGCCCGCGCGCTGGACCTGGACCCCGGTACTCCGGTGCTGCTCTGCGACGCCCGGCAGCGCGCCTCCGGCAAGGAGGTGCTGATCAACCTGGTCGAGCACGCCGGCCGGGTGCACGCCGCCCGGTTGCTCGCGGAGGTCTCGCCGGCGGCGGCCGGCAGCTGACGGACAGCGGAGGACGGGCAGCAGAGGACGGAAGACGGCGAACAGATGACAGATGACAGAAAACAGATGACAGCGAACAGATAACGGATAACAGATGTTGAAATCTGCTATCCGTTAGCGTCGCCCGGTCCCCGCGATGGGCGCAGTTGTGGTCAGTGGTGGCCGGTGGTGGTGAACTCCCGCCCTGGGACCGGTCGATGACGAGTTGCACACGAATGACTGCGCAGAGTGAGAGGACGGCTTATGATGTGACCTGTGTCACAACATGTCCGGTAGGGGTGGGAAACCGCCCCAACTGGGCGTTCGGGGTGCCGATTTCCGGGGAGAGCGGCATGGCGGAATGCAACGAGCGGTGTGCGGGCGGGCCGCGCAAGGACTTCGGCCCGGGGCCGACGGAACGCCAGTCGGCGGACTTCAACCGGTTGTTCACCGAGTTGCTGCCCAGGCTCCAGCAGGCGGCCGCGATGCTCGCCGGGAGCCCGCTCGCCGCCGGTGACGTCGTCCACGACGCGTACCTGCGGATCGCCCGCCGCCCGGAGCGCTTCCTCAGTCACCCGCAGCCGTACGCCTACGTGTTCACCACGATGACGAACATCCTGCGCGACCAGTGGCGCCGGGAGCGCCGTCGGGCGGTGCTGCGCGAGCACCCGGAGTCGGCCGAGGCCGCGGGGCACGGCCGGGCGGCGGCGTTCGGCCCGGCGCCCGGCGGGATGGCCGAGCTGCAGGCGCGCTGGGAGGTGGTCCGCCTGCTCGGCTTCCTGACCGTCAAGCAGGCCCGCGCCGTGGTGCTGGTGGATCTCGACGGCTACTCCGTCGACGAGGCCGCCGAGTTGCTCGGCCTGCACCGCAGCACCCTGGCCGTCACCCGCCGCCGCGCCCACGGCCGGTTGCGCGCCGTCCTGGAGCACGAGCGCCGGCACGAGCTCTGACAGCCCGGCTGCCCGCCGGGTCGCCCCCGGAGTCGCCCGCCGCCGAGCGCGAGGTCGCCCGTCCCGGCTGAGCGCCGAGGCGGCCCCCTGGGATGCCGTCACCGCCCCGACGCACCGAGCCGACGGCAAGTCGGCTGATGCGCCACCCCGGCCCGTACGCTGAAAATCGTGATCACGTACGAGGACCACAGCGTCCGCGCCCTGGCCGAGGACGGTCGCTGGCCCGAGCTGCTCGCCGCCTACCGGCAGGGCCGGGCGGCCGCCGTCGTGCAGGCCGGTGAGCGGGCCGCGGTGGCCCTGACCGCGCCGCTCGGCCATCTGATCGCCTATGCGGCGCCGCCCGAGCTGGCCGTCCGGCTGTTCGACGCGGACGGCGGCGCGGGGACCTTTGCCGGGGTGGCGGACCACGACGCCGGTCCGCTGTGGGAGGTGCTGGCGACCCGCCACTCCTGGCTGCGGCTGGCCCCGCTGCTCGGTCCGGCGCCGGTGCGCCGCCTGGTGGCGCACACCCGGGTGCTGCTCGGCGAGGACCTCTCCTACGGTGCCGAGCCCGACCCCGAGGGCGTGCCGCTGCGCCTGGAAGCCTGGGAGAAGGCGGGCTGGGAGGAGGCCGCCCGGGTGCGCGAGTACCTGCCCGGCGGGGGAGCGCGCAGCGCGGTGCTGACCCTGCCGGCCAGCCGGGAGGGCCTGGGCCAGGTCGACCTGCCGCAGTCGACAGCCCGGCCGGGCGGTCAGCGGGTCACCCGGGGCCTGACGGAGCTGGCCGCGTTGGCGCCCTGGGCGGAGGTGGTCTGCGTCCGCGGTCCGGCTGCGTCGGCGGCCGCCGTGCTGGCCCGGGCCCGGCGGGTGGTCGGCGGGTTCCTGCCGTTCGCGCTCGCCTACCCGGCGCTCGTGCAGGCCGCCGCGGTGGGCCGGACGCACGGTTGCGCGCACGGGCGGCTGAGGCTCTGGCGGGCGCTGGGCGCGATGGCCGGGGTGGACGGGCCGAACCGCCGCGAGGTGGACGCCCTGGTGGCCCGGATGCGCTGCTTCACCTGGCAGGAGCCGGCCGCCGGGCTGCGCCACCTGCACGTGGCGCTGGAGGATCCGGCCAGTGGGGTGGCCTGGGCGGTCAGCGGCTCGCAGGAGTTCTGACCGGAGTTCCGGGAGCATCCGCGAGCGCCGACCCGGTACGGGTCGGCGCCGGGAACGGGAAGCCCCCCGGCCCGGCGCCGTTTCCGGGGGAGGTGCTGGCGCCGGACCGGGGGAGTCGTGGGAGCGCTCAGACGGTGGCCGCCGTCGTGGCCGCCGTCGCGGGCACCGCGGGGACGGCCTCCGGCTCGGGGGTGGCGCCGCCGTGGCCGTCGACCAGGGTCAGCTCGTCGAACGGCAGCCGGCCGTCCAGGACGCGGCGGGCGCGCTCGGCGTCCAGTTCGCCGGTCCAGTGCCCGATCAGCACGGTCGCGACGGCGTTGCCCGCGAAGTTGGTGAGGGCGCGGGCCTCCGACATGAACCGGTCGATGCCGACGATCAGGCCGACCCCGTCTACCAGCGCGGGCTTGTGCGACTGCAGGCCGCCCGCGAGGGTGGCCAGCCCGGCGCCGGTGACCCCGGCCGCGCCCTTGCTGGCGATCACCATGAAGACCAGCAGCGAGAGCTGCTCGCCGATCGACATCGGCTTGTCCATCGCCTCGGAGATGAAGATCGAGGACATGGTGAGGTAGATCGCGGTGCCGTCGAGGTTGAAGCTGTAGCCGGTCGGCACGGTGATGCCGACGACCGGGCGGCTGACGCCCAGGTGCTCCATCTTGGCGATCAGGCGGGGCAGCGCGCTCTCGGAGGAGGAGGTCGAGAGGATCAGCAGGAACTCGCGGCCGAGGTACTTGAGCAGCGCGAACACGTTGACCCCGGCGACCAGGCGCAGCAGGGTCCCGAGCACCACGACGACGAACAGCGCGCAGGTGACGTAGAAGCCGATCATGATCACGGCGAGGCTCTTCAGCGCGTCGACGCCGGTCGCCCCGACCACCGCCGCCATCGCCCCGAAGGCACCGATCGGCGCGACCCACATGATCATCGACATGATCCGGAACACCAGCCGCTGCAGGTGCTCGACGCCGCGCAGCACCGGTGCGCCGACCGGTCCGAGGGCCTGCAGGGCGAAGCCGGCCAGCAGTGCGACCAGCAGGGTCTGCAGCACCTTGCCCTGGGTGAGGGCCGAGAACAGGGTGTCGGGGATCATCCCGAGCAGGAAGTCGGTGGTCGACTGGGCGCCGCCGGCGGCCGCCTGGGCGTGGCCGGACTTGGCGAGCGCGGCGGTCAGGTGCAGGCCGCCGCCGGGCTCCAGCAGGTTGCCGACGACCATGCCGATGGCCAGGGCGACGGTCGACATGGCGAGGAAGTAGCCGATGGCGAGGCCGCCGACCTTGCCGACCTTCGCGGCCTTGGTGACCGAGCCGATGCCCAGCACGATGGTGCAGAAGATCACTGGACTGATCATCATCTTGATCAGGTTGACGAACCCGGTGCCGATCGGCTTCAACTCGACGGCGAAGCCGGGGGCGGCCAGTCCGACCACCACGCCCGCGACCACCGCGGCGATCACGGCGAGGTAGAGGTAGTGGGTCCGGTCCTTGCGTCTGGGTCCCCCCGCCGTGGCGGTCTCGGTGGTCGACATCTGCGGCTCCTTCGCCCTGCAGTCCTGGCGGCCCCGGGTGGTGGGCCGATCCGACTATGGGGCCCGGGAGTGACGGAGGTCACGTTTGCGTTCATAGAGTTCACGGAGGGACGGGAACGGCCGGGGTGCCGCTCGGGGCCGGGCAGTACTCGGGCACGGGGTGCCCGGGGCCCGGGGGTGTGCGGGGTCGTGGTGCACACTGGCAGGCATGTCCGTGAGCACCGCCCCCACCCGCTCGCGTCGCCGCTGGCTCCCGCTGCCGCGCCGGCTGGTCCGCAGCCTGGCCGGGCAGCTCTTCGTCGTCCAGGTGGTCATCGTCGCCGCCGTGGTGGCGGGCGGCGCGGTGCTGGCGTACCTGTTCACCGCCGAGCGCACCGAGGACGCGGCCCGCCGCGAGGTCACCTCGGTGGCACATGCCGTCGCCGACTCCCCGTCCGTGCGCTCCGCCGTCGTCGGGCCGGACCCGACCGCGGTGCTCCAGCCGTACGTCGAGCAGGTGCGCCAGGACGTCGGGGTCTCCTTCATCACCGTCATGGACACCGAAGGGGTGCGCTGGACCCACCCGCTGCCCGAGCAGATCGGCAAGCGCTACCTCGGGCACATCGACTGGGCGCTGGCCGGGCAGACCCGCAGCGAGACCTACACCGGCACGCTCGGCCCCTCCGTCCGGGTGGTCACCCCGGTGTGGGACGACCAGCACCGGGTGATCGCGCTGGTCAGCGTGGGGCTGACGCTGGAGTCCATCTCCGCGCAGCTGAGCGGACCGCTGCTCGCCCTGGTCGGGGTCGCGGTGGCCGCGCTGGCGCTCGGAGGGGCGGGCACCTACCTCGCCAACTCCCGGCTGCGGCGGCACACTCACGGCATGCGGCCGGACGAGCTCAGCCATCTCTACGAGTACCACCAGGCGACCCTGCGTTCGGTGCGGGAGGGGCTGATCCTGCTCGACCGAGCCCACCGGGTGGTGCTGTGCAACGATGCCGCTCGTGAACTTCTCGGCTTGGAAGGCGAGTTGGACGGGCGCCCGGTGGCGGAGCTGGGGCTGACGGAGGCCCTGGTGGCCGCCGTGCTCGGCGAGGAGCCGGTCCGGGACGAGGTGCACCTGACCGCCGAGCGGGTCGTGGTGCTCAACACCTCCACCATCGGCACCGGTCTCGGCCGGGTGGTGACCCTCCGCGACCACACCGAACTGCAGTCGCTGAGTGGAGAGTTGGACTCCGTACGCGGCTTCACCGAGGCGCTCGGGGCGCAGGCGCACGAGGCCGCCAACCGGCTGCACGCCGTCGTCTCGCTGATCGAACTCGGCCGCCACGAGCAGGCGGTGGAGTTCGCGACCGCCGAACTCGCCCTCGCCCAGCAGCTCACCGACCGGGTGGTCGCCGCGGTCGGCGAGCCGGTACTGGCCGCGCTGCTGCTCGGCAAGGCGGCCCAGGCGGCCGAACGGGGCGTGGAGTTGACCCTCACCGAGGACAGCCGGATCGACGACGGGGTGCTCCCGCCCGGGCTCTCCGCCCGGGACCTGATCACCGTCCTCGGCAACCTGATCGACAACGCGGTGGACGCCGCCATCGCCGGGGCCGCGCAGAGCCCGGGCGCGCCGGAGGTCACCGTCACCGCGCGGATCGACGGCGATGGGGGTGACGGCGGTGAGGGTGACGGCGGTGGGGGCGATGGCGGTGCGGTCGACGGCGGGGTGCTCGGCGTGGGCGGCGGGGGAGGGGGCGCCTGTCTGCTGCTGCGGGTCGCCGACACCGGTGCGGGCATCGACCCGGCCGCCGTCGAGGACGTGTTCCGGCGCGGCTGGAGCACCAAGCAGGACGGCCACGGGCACGGCCTGGGTCTGGCACTGGTCGCCCAGGCCGCCCGGCGCAACGGCGGCACCGTCGAGGTCGGGCGCGAGCGCGGCGCGGTGCTCACCGTACGGCTGCCGCTGACCGGCGGCCGGGTGCGGGAGCTGGAGCAGGGCGGGGTGTCGGCGTGAGCGGCGGAGGTGTGGACGGCTCCGGCGTGAGCGGTGCCGCCCCGAGCGGGATCTCCGTCCTGGTCGTGGAGGACGACCCGGTGGCCGCCGCCGCGCACACCCTGTACGTCGAGCGCGAGCCCGGCTTCCGCGCCGTCGGCACCGTGCACAGCTGCGCCGACGCGCTGCGCTTCCTGGAGCGGGCCCGCGCCGCCGGGACGCCCGTCGACCTCACCCTGCTCGACCTCTACCTGCCGGACGGCCACGGCCTCCAGCTGTGCCGCACCCTGCGCGCGGCCGGGCACGCCACCGACGTCATCGCGGTCACCTCGGCCCGTGACCTCGCCATGGTGCGCCAGGCGGTCTCGGCGGGGGTCGTGCAGTACCTGCTGAAACCGTTCAGCGCGGCGGCGCTGCACGACCGGCTGGAGCGCTACGCCCGCTACCGGGACAGCCTCGGGCGCACCGGCGAGGCGACCGGACAGGACGAGGTCGACCAGGCGTTCGCCCTGCTCCGCACGCCCGAGCGCAACTCGCTGCCGAAGGGGCTGAGCGCGCCGACCCTGGACACCGTGGCCTCGGTGCTGCGGGAGGCCTCGACCGGCCTGTCGGCGGCGGCCGCCGGTACCGCTGCCGGGGTGTCCCGGATCACCGCGCGGCGGTACCTGGAGCACCTGGTGGACACCGGGCGGGCGGTGCGCGAGCCGCAGTACGGGAGCGTGGGGCGGCCGGAGCTCTGCTACCGCTGGAAGGGGCGGTGACGGCGGGGCGCTGATGGGGGGCGGCGACGGCGGTGCGTTGATGGGGGGTTGGTGGCGGGCACGGATGGGGCGCTGCCGCCCGTGACCTTTCGGTGCCCTCGTTCGTTGGGCCGGACGGGGGCGCTGCGGGCGCTGTCGGGGGAGGTTCACTCACTCGGGTGGTTCTGGGTGCCCCCGCGGCATTCCGGCAGGTCACGGGCGATAAAGTTAGGCTTACCTAACTTCTTCTGGGGGTTCGCCTTGTCGCTCGCCGCCGTACCCGCCCAGGCCGCCTCCGGGGCCACCGCCGCCGCGGCCCCGCCCGCCGGCGAAGCCATCCTGCGCCGCCAGCGCGTCCGCGAGTCCGCCGCCCGGACGTACGCCCGGTCCTTCCCGATCGTCCCGGTCCGGGCCCACGGCATGACCGTCGAAGGCGCCGACGGCCGCCGCTACCTGGACTGCCTCTCCGGAGCCGGGACGCTCGCCCTCGGGCACAACCACCCGGTGGTGCTGGAGGCGATCCGCCGCACCCTCGACAGCGGCGCCCCGCTGCACCTGCTCGACCTGGCCACCGCCGAGAAGGACGACTTCACCAGCGCGCTGTTCGAGAGCCTGCCCCCCGAGTTCGCCTCCCGCGCCCGGGTGCACTTCTGCGGACCGGCCGGGACGGACGCCGTCGAAGCGGCCCTCAAGCTGATGCAGACCGCCACCGGGCGCTCCGGCGCCCTCGCCTTCACCGGCGCCTACCACGGCATGACGGCCGGCGCCCTCGCGCTCACCGGCAACGTCGCCGTCAAGGAACCGCTGCCCGGCGGCGGCGAGGTCGTCCGGCTGCCCTACCCGTACGGCTACCGCTGCCCGTTCGGGGTCGGCGGCGAGGCGGGCGCCGAACTCGGCGCCACCTACGTCGAGCGGCTGCTCGACGACCCCTCCGGCGGTGTGGTGCCGCCCGCCGCGATGGTCCTGGAGGCCGTCCAGGGCGAGGGCGGGGTCGTGCCCGCCCCCGACGGCTGGCTGCGCGAGATGCGCCGGATCACCGCCGAGCGCGGCATCCCCCTGATCGTGGACGAGGTGCAGACCGGCGTCGGACGCACCGGCGCGATGTGGGCCGTCGAACACAGCGGCATCGTCCCGGACGCGATGGTGCTCTCCAAGGCCATCGGCGGCAGCCTGCCGCTCGCCGTGGTCGTCTACCGCGAGGACTACGACGGCTGGCGGCCCGGCGCCCACACCGGCACCTTCCGCGGCAACACCCTCGCGATGGCCGCCGGCGCCGCCACCCTGCGGTACGTCGCCGCGCACGGACTGGCCGAGCGGGCCGCCGTGGCGGGCGAGCGGATCACCGCCCGGCTGCGTGAACTCGCCGCCGAACTGCCCGCGATCGGCGACGTGCGCGGGCGCGGGCTGATGATCGGGGTCGAACTGGTCGACCCCGGCGCCGACCCCGACGCCTGCGGTGCCCGCCCGGCCGATCCGGCGCTCGCCGTACGGGTCCGCGAGGCCTGCCTGGCCCGCGGGCTGATCGTCGAACTCGGCGGGCGGCACGACGCGGTGCTGCGGCTGCTGCCGCCGCTGACCATCACCGACGAGCAGGTCGCGGCCGTGCTGGAGCGGCTGGCGGAGGCGATCGCGGCGGCCGCGGCGGCCTCGGCGGCTCAGGCTCCGGCCACGGCTCAGGCCACGGCTTCGGGATCGGGTTCGGGCTCGGGCGCGGGAGCGGCTCGGGTTCAGGCTTCGGGTTCGACGGTGCGGGGTGGGGCGTGACCGCCGCCGACCCCGGGGCGGTACCGCCCGAACTGCCCGGCGGGGGCGGCGATCCGGACGCCCTCGCGGGCGGCGCCGCCGGGCCCGGTGCCCTCGGCCCGCTGCTGGCCACCGTCCTCGACGCCCTCGACACCGGCACCGCGCTGCGCTCCGGGCCACTGCCCGCCGGCAGCCCGGCCGAGATCGCCGCCCTGGTCGCGGACGGCCTCGCCGGTGCCCGCGGACGCGGCGCGCTCGCCCGGCTCACCGAACTGCTCGCCTACGGCGCCGCCGACCCCGCCGACCCGGCCTGCGCCGCCCACCTGCACTGCCCGCCGCTCGCCGTCGCGGCCGCCGCCGACCTCGCGGTCAGCGTGCTCAACCCCTCCCAGGACTCCTGGGACCAGGCCCCGGCCGCGACCGCCCTGGAAACCGCCCTGCTCGCCGAACTCGCCACCCTGGTCGGCTACGACCCGCGCCGCGCGGCCGGGGTGCTCACCTCCGGCGGCACCGAGTCCAACCTGATGGGCCTGATGCTGGCACGGGACCAGAAGCTCGACGGCATCGTCGAGCTGGACGGCATCCCGGTCGGCGCCCGGCCCTGCATCCTCGCCTCCGAGGCCGCCCACTTCTCCGTCCAGCGCGCGGCCGCCCTGCTCGGACTCGGCGAACGCTCCGTCCTCGCCGTCCCCGTCGACCGCCGACTGCGCATGCCCCCGGAGGAGTTGGAACGCGCCCTGGCCGAGGCCAGCTGGGCCGGACGCACCCCGATCGCCGTCGTCGCCACCGCCGGCACCACCGACACCGGCGCCGTCGACCCGCTGCACGCCGCCGCCGACCTGGCCGGCCGCTACGGCGCCTGGCTGCACGTCGACGCCGCGTACGGCGGCGGCGCGCTGCTCTCCGACCGGCTCGCCCCGCTGCTCGACGGCATCGCCCGCGCCGACTCGGTCTCCCTGGACTGGCACAAGCTCGGCTGGCAGCCCGCGGCCGCCGGGGTCTTCCTGGTCCGCCGGGCCGAGACCTACGTCTCGCTGGCCCGGCGCGCCGAGTACCTCAACCCCGTGGACGACGAGCAGGCCGGCTACCCCAGCCTGCTCGGCCGCTCGCTGCGCACCACCCGGCGGGCCGACGCCTTCAAGCTCGCCGTCACGCTGCGCACCCTCGGCCGGGAAGGCCTCGGCCGGCTCGTGGACGCCTGCCACGACCTGGCGTTGGCGGCCGCGGACGCCGTCCGGGCCGAACCCTCGCTCGAACTGCACGCCGAGCCCGTCCTCACCGCGCTGCTCTTCCGCTACCGGCCGCCCGGGATGACGGACGAGGCCGCCGTGGACGAGCTGAACGGGCAACTGCGCCGGCTGCTGCTGCGCACCGGACGGGCGGTGGTCGGGCGGACCGAACTGCCGGGGGACGGGCCCGGGCGGGTGCGGCTGAAACTCACGCTGCTCAACCCCCACACGACGGCGGGTGAGGTGGGGGCGCTGCTGCGGGAGGTGGTCGGCGCGGGGCGCAAGGTCGCCGGGGAGCGGGCGGGGTAGCGGCGCCGTCGCTGTCGCCGTCGCGGGTGGGCGGGCGGTGACCGGGCCGGGGCGGGGCGGACGGGGGGTCCGGCGGGCTGGGGGCGGGTCCCGGTGCGGTCAGCCGTTCAGGAGGATGCCGCGGGTGAGCTCCCAGGTGTCGGGGTCGGCGGCGACCAGCAGGCCGTCCTCGCAGCCGGGGGCCTCGGGGCGGTACGGGGCGCCGTCCATGCGGGCCGAGACGCCGCCGGCCTCGGAGAGCAGCAGTGAACCCGGGGCGTGGTCCCAGGGGAGGGTCCGCCAGTAGAAGATGAAGTCGGTCCGACCCTCGACGACGTCGGGGTACTCCATCCCGGCGGCGCTGCGGCCGGGGGAGATCTCGCCGAAGGCCGCGCAGTGGGACTCCAGGCGGTGCCGGTCGGCCGGGGCGAGGAAGCGGCTTTTCAGGATGCCGGTCAGCTTCCCGGCGTCGGCGGGCGCCGGGCGGCGGGTGAGGCGTTCGCCGTCCCGCCAGGCGCCGGAGCCCAGTTCGGCCCGGTAGGCGGTCGCGGTGGCGGGCTGCCAGATCCACGAGGCGACGGTCAGGCCGCTGCGGACCAGGGAGCACATCACGGCGTAGTCGGGGCGGCCCGCGACGAAGTTGGCGGTGCCGTCCACCGGGTCGACCAGCCAGACGGCGGGCTCGTCGTGGATGGCCAGGGCGAGTGCCGGGTCGGCGGACACCGCCTCCTCGCCGACCACCGGGACGGGCAGCAGTTCGTGCAGGCGGCGGGCGATGATCGCCTCGGCCTCGCGGTCGGCGACGGTCACGACCTCGCCGGGCGCCTTCTCCATCACCTCGCCGGCGGTCAGCGCCCGGAAGCGCGGCTCCACCGCCTCGGCCGACGCCTCGGCGAGTATCTCCGCCACCTTGTCCATCAGCACGTTCGCGCTCCCTTCGCCGGTTACCACTCTCCCACGAGTGGGTGGAGCGGGTGTCGGCCGGCGGGTGGCGGCGGACGGAGAACGGGGAACAGATGACGGATAACAGATGACAG